>NZ_BCBH01000053.1:0-22482 GCF_001320525.1 Pseudomonas sp. NBRC 111131
GGTTTTCGAAATTGTTGCGACTGCAGACGGCAATTCATCCAGCCGCCCTAGGGTCTGCTTGTAATGGCTGCGACTGCCTGAACAATCTACATGAACAACTTAGGAATGGCATTCCAGCCACGGGGACAGCTTGCAGGGCTGCTATCGACCCAGGCTGTGTGAAAACGCCTGCGATTGTCTAACCTTCTGACCGTCGAGATCCTGGCGGGGACGGTCATGAAGCGATTCATCGAAGGTGAGGCTCGGACGCAAGTCACGTTGCTGCCGGAGTGCCTGGACGATTACGTCACCGAAGAAAACCCAGTTCGGGTAGTCGACGTTTTCGTCGATGAACTCGACCTTGGAGCACTCGGGTTCGACGGTGTCGATCCTGCGGCAACGAGTCGCCCGGCGTACCATCCAGCCGTGCTGCTAAAAATCTACATCTATGGCTATCTCAATCGGATTCAGTCCAGCCGCCGGCTTGAGCGTGAGGCAGAGCGTAATGTCGAGTTGATGTGGCTAACGGGCCGATTGGCGCCTGACTTCAAAACGATTGCCGACTTTCGTAGAGACAACGGTAAAGCCATTCGCAGCGTCTGCCGACAGTTCGTAGTGCTTTGCCGCAACCTCAATCTCTTCTCCCAATCGATCATCGCCATCGACGGCAGCAAATTCAAAGCCGTGAATAACCGCGACCGCAATTTCACTCAAGGCAAAGTGAAGGCGCGCATGCAGCAGGTCGAGCAGAGCATCGACCGCTATCTAGCAGCAATGGATTCAGCGGATCGGGCAGCGCCGGAAGTGGCCGAAGCCAAGACTGAGCGGTTGAAAGACAAAGTCGAAAAACTGAAACAGCAGATGCAAAAACTCAAGGACATCGAGGCGCAGCTTCAAGCGAGTTCCGATCAGCAGATCTCACTTACCGATCCAGATGCCCGTTCAATGGCCACAAGCGGCCGAGGCTCCGGCACAGTTGGGTACAACGTACAAACAGCAGTTGACGACAAACACCATCTGATCATTGCCCATGAGGTGACCAACGTTGGTAATGATCGCGGGCAACTGAGCAACATGGCTAACCAGGCACGGGAAGAAATCGGTGCTGAGCCGCTGACGGTGGTTGCTGATCGAGGCTATTACAAAGGCCCGGAAATCCTTGCTTGCGAGCAAGCTGGCATCACCACCTTTGTACCTAAACCCCTGACATCGAGCAGCAAAGCGGAAGGCAGATTCGGCAAGCAGGACTTCATCTACATTGCTGCTTCGGACGAATATCGATGCCCTGCGGGCCAGTTGCTGACGCGCCGGCATTCCTCAGTGGAAGACGGCATGCTACTGCACTGCTACTGGTTTTCAGGATGCCAGAGCTGCTCCATGCAGAAGCAGTGTACGACCGGTAAAGAGCGGCGATTAAAGCGCTGGGAGCATGAAGCCGTAGTCGAAAAGGTGCAGATTCGATTGGAGCATGATCCGGGGAAGATGAAGGTTCGCCGGCAGACGGTGGAGCATCCCTTTGGCACGATCAAATTCTGGATGGGAAGTACGCACTTCCTGACCAAAACCCTGCCGAGGGTAAGCACCGAAATGAGCCTTCACGTGCTCGCCTACAACCTCAAACGAATGATGAGCATCTTCGGTATCGCAGGTTTACTTGAGGCGATCAGGCCTTAAACCCCGCTGTTTGCTGGCCCGCAAACAGCTATATGGGCCGCTGACGCGGCCCATATAGTGCTGCAAACGTCTTTTTCGCTGGGTGAGCTATTCGCACTCTCGCGTGCTGATCCCACAGACAGTCAGCTCGACTATGGGTTTTTGATGTGTTTACTGCGTTTTCACACAGCCTGGACCCAAAGCGGACGGTCTCGGCAGGCTGTTACGGCCAAAAGCGGTCATCAGGGCTGGCTTGAATCGGGGCCGAAGGATTACGCTCTCAGCCCCATAATTGCTGGTCAGACAGTTACCACGATCTTGCCGATCTGCTGATTGGCTTCAAGGAAACGATGGGCATCCTGGATGTCGCTAAGTGTGAATGTCTTTGCGATGATCGGGCGCAACGCACCGGACTTCAACCCTTGCAGAATAAAAGCCTTTGCTCTCTCTAGGGCTTCAGGGTCGGCCACAATCTCTGCGTAGAGATAGCCCTTCAAAGTCAGGCTTTTGCTCAGCACGGTAAACAGTGGGAATGGTGTCGGTTCAGAGCTAAGTGCGCCGTACTCCAGCAAAATTCCGCCCCGCGCCATGCTCTGCGTGAGAGGTTCAAAGGACGGCCCGCCTACAGGATCGAATACAACGCGAGCGCCTTGACCGGCAGTTATCGTCATAACACGCTCGACGATATCCTCTTCATCGCTGACGATGACATGCGCAGCGCCTGCATCAAGTAGGGCTTGCTTCTTCGCGTGAGTTCGAGTGATCGCAATCGATGTGGCGCAGACCATACGAGCCATTTGGAAGGCGGCCAAGCCAACACTGCTTGACGCTGCGGTAACGATGACAAAATCGCCCTGCCGTAGCTTCGCCTGTTCAATCAATGCCCCCCAGGCGGTGACGTACTGCATCCAAGACGCCGCAGCCTCTTCAAAGGACAAGTTCTCAGGGCTCTTTACCACCAGGTGGGCCGGTACATTGGCCAACTCGCCGTAGGTGCCCCAGCGAGTAATATCCAGAGGTGGGATCAGAGCGACCGAGTCACCAATCGTGATCTCGGTTACGTCGCTCCCAACTGCCGTTACGATGCCTGCGGCCTCGTAGCCTAAGCGGCTGGGGAACTCCGCTTCTTGTAGGTATGCGTGATTGCGGAACATCACTTCGGCTCGGTTCAAGCCAATGGCTTTAACACTAATTTGCACCTCGTTTGCTGCTGGTGCCGATACTTCCAGATCTTCCAGCTTCAGAACGCTGGCGTCACCGTATTCATGAATTCTGACAATGCGTGCCATCATAGATATCTCGTTTATCAATGGGCCTCGACGTACATCCGGAAGGTATCCGGGCACTCGAAAGGTGACGAAAATTTAGTCATTGGTTGGCGCTAGATAAAGGCCTACGATGGCGCATTACTAGAAACAGAGTGTTTATAATGGATCGCCTGACCCAGATGGCTACGTTCGTCAAAACAGTTGAGCTGGGTTCATTCAGCGCCGCTGCGGACGACCTGAATCTGTCCCCTCAATTGGTAGGGAAACAGGTGAAAATGCTCGAACAACATCTGGGTGTTTCCCTGCTGCACCGGACTACGCGCAGGCAAAGCCTCACCGACTTCGGCAGGGCGTTCTACCCGCGAGCAAAACTGATCCTTGCAGACATGCAGTCTGCCGAGAGCCTGGCTGCCCTCACTCGGGGCACACCAAGCGGCCGCCTTCGCATCAACGCGCCGGTCACGTTCGGAATTCGCACGCTTTCGCCACGCCTGCTGGAATACATGGTTCGGTATCCTCAGGTGTCTGTTGACCTAACGTTATCGAACGAACTGGTCGATATCGTTGATGATGGTTACGACGTGGTATTTCGCATCGGCGAGCTGGCGAGCAGTGGGTTGAAGGCATTGCCACTGGAGCCCTATCAGATGGTTTTATGCGCTGCGCCGTCCTATCTTGCACGTCGCCCTCCCATCATCAATCCGTGGGATCTACAGCAGCAGGAATGTCTGGGGTTTACCTATTCTGATGGCCGCTCACACTGGAGCTTCGACAGCCCGGGGGGGCGTATAGATGTTCCTATTACAAGCAAATTAACGATCAATCAAGGTGATCCACTGCTGGCAGCGGCTGTAGCTGGTCTAGGCGTGGTTCTACAGCCGATAGAGTTGGTTAGCGATGCACTGCGCGATGGGACACTGGTGCGTCTGTTGCCGCAGTACCCGGTGCCCAATACCGCAATGCACATCCTCTATGCCCCTGACCGAAGAATGACTCCAAAGCTGCGCAGCTTCTTGGAGTTTGCGCGTGAGGCTTTTGGGCAGCAAGGCCCTCTCTAACGCACGAAAATCAATGTCTGCGCTATCCGGTATTCGTAAAGGACGACGATTACCGTGGCTCACCGGATATGACCAAGCCCCCTTGCTGAGGAAGTACCTGCTGGAGCACTTCGCGGCGGAAGTCGAAGAACTGAAAGACGCCATGTTCGTTGGCTTGGGGCCGTAGGTCCAGAGCGTGCTGGACCGCCTGATCCAGGAGCGGGTTCTGAATCCCGACCGGGTGATTGCCGGCATGCTGCACCCCTCCGGAAACTGCACCTACCGGATCAACTACCTCATCGGCGACAGAAGCGCGCTGGTCCCGCACGCCACCAGCCCTGTGCCTTACCACCAGGTCCGGCGAGCATTTCGGGAGCGGTTCGTCACCGCCTGATCGAACGTCGGATGAGTGGATGCTAACGCGGGTTCAATTCCCAAACGGGAATAGAACTGGCGCCCTGCCTGATGCGCTCGGTTGGTGACCCGACCAGGGCAGAACTGGTAGGATTGCGGGCATCAAGGGCCGGATTCCGCACCTTTCCGCAGGAGTTTGCAGCGGTCGCAAGGCGCTGAGTTACATAGGTTTGGCGCAGGGTTCCACCCCACCGAGCCCCTGCAGGAGTTCGAATCGTTACACCCCCCCCCAGAAACCCTCACTAGCCCGCACGGCCCGATGCTAGGTCGTTGATTTTCAACAAATCGCTCGATCGATCCGCGCTTGCGGACTGCGGACTTCCAATGGGCCGGAAATCTGGCTCGCCCAGACGGCTCTCGGTACCGACACGTTGCAAACAGTCGGTACTTCTCGATAACTACCCGACGAATCGGAACATCACAGCCAGCCCTGATGTTGCCCCTGCTTGCTGACGCAGCTTGGAAGTTCTGGCTGCAATATTGCCCCCCGTCGCTGTGGAAGGAGCTCCTTGGGCAAGTGCAATCGAGGGGGGATCGCTGCGTAGAGCTTGTGCCCCCATCCTGCAGCGTGACCTGATTGGGTCAAGGCCGGGTTGTCATGCAGGCAGCTTGGCTGCAAGCAGTTCGACCTTCTCGATATTGGGCGGAGAACTGAGCAAGGTCGCGGCGTTGGCCATCAAGGCCACGGCGATCTGGCCGTTCAGATGTGCTTGGCGACCTGCCTCATCGGCAAAGGCATCGAACACACCGAACGTCGAAGGGCCAAACTTCAATGCGAACCAGGCAGTGGTGCCGGACTCGGCGTTGGCGAGCGGCAGTGCGCTGGCCAGGAAGTCGGCAAGCGCAGCCTCCTGGCCGGGTTTGGCTTCGAGGCGAACAAACAGGGCGAGCTTGGTCATACTGTAATCCTTTGGGTAAATGGGTTAGGTGAATGGATCGACGAGCCTGCAGTCTAAGTCGTCATGACAGCCATCTCTATAGACAATAATGACAACATTGATATCATTGTTGCCATGAAACTCCACATCCTTGTTTGTGACGGCGTGTTTGATCTGGGGCTTGCGGCGCTCACCGACACAGTGGGCTTGGCCAATGCGATGGCGGGCTCGCTGCCACAGGCTCCCGCGCACATAGAGCTCACGCTGGTGGGCGTTCGGCGTCGCATCCGAACTGCGCAAGGCTTGACGGTCCCCGTGGTCCCTGCGCGTGGTGTGCCGGAACCAGACGTCGTGCTCGTGCCCGCGTTTGGTGACAAGATGCCCGACACGCTCTCGGCTCGGCTCACACGCCCCGACGTGCCCGATGCGGTCGCCGTGCTACAGCAGTGGTCCACCGCTGGCGCGCACCTTGGTGCCGCTTGCTCCGGTAGTTTCTTGCTTGCAGAGAGTGGCCTGCTTGATGGGCATCGTGCGACGACGTCATGGTGGCTGGGGCCGATGTTTCGGCAGCGCTATCCGAACGTCACGCTGGACGAGTCACGCATGATCGTGAACTCGACACGCTTCACTACCGCGGGTGCCGCTTTGGCCCACGTCGACCTGGCCTTGCGCATCATCCGGGAGCGCAGTCCGGCGCTGGCGGCACTGGTGGCACGCTATCTGCTGGTCGAGGCACGCAGTTCGCAAGCCGAGTTCGTGATTCCCGACCACCTTGCGCATGCCGACCCGATGGTGGAGCGCTTCGAGTGCTGGGCCAGAAGTCAGCTCGCGAAGGGGTTCTCGCTGGCGGAGGCGGCCAGTGCCGCGGGCACAAGCGAGCGCACCTTGGCGCGGCGGCTGCAAAGCGTTTTGGGCAAGACACCGTTGTCGTATTTCCAGGACCTGCGCGTGGAGCATGCCGTCCATCTCTTGCGCACCGGAAACGCGAGCGTCGACCAAGTCGCCGCACAGGTCGGGTACTCGGATGGGGTGACCCTGCGGGTCCTGTTGCGCCGCAAGCTGGGCCGGGGTGTCAGAGAGTTGCGACGCGGTGGATGACCAGAGGCGTTTGGTGTATACACGGCTGGAGACCGCCGAGAAACTGACGCAGGCCAAACGGCGCATTTGGACCTGACAAAACTACTGCCCGCCACGGCGCGCAAGCTCCAGTTTGACCCCGGACAAAGTTTTGCTGGCAATGTCGTGGTTGAGCAAATCAATACCTTGATTGAGCAACGCTGTGCACTGACGATTCGGCGGCTCACCGACCCCGCCGCCGACAATGACGCAGCCGCCGAGCCCACCGTTTGAACTACCGTGCGGACACGGGTTCGATTCAGGGTTTGGGAATTGAACCTACATCCCATCGCAGACGAGTTTGATGCCCGTTTCCGGCGACCAGCATGGCTGAGAAACCTGCTTGCAGGTCTACAATCGGGCAGGCTTTACGATCGAGTTCGCAATGGTTCGCAGCAGCTCGTTGCACTTCTATTGCGTGGTTCTCCCATTGAGGAAGATTAGAATGTATCTGCCGAGCACGATTCCTAATCAGCAGCATCGAGGGTTCAGCCGAACCTTCACTCCGGGTCATTTGAGCCTGGGATTGTTCTTCCCTTTGGAGGCCTTCGGTGGGGACATTCCGAGCATGCTCAACCAGGTCGCATTGGCCAAACGAGCAGAGGAGCTGGGCTTCTCCGCGCTTTGGTTTCGCGACGTGCCTCTTCGGGACCCTAATTTCGGCGATGTCGGCCAAGTCTTCGATCCCTGGGTTTACCTGGGCTATATGGCGGCTCATACGTCAGAGATAGCGCTTGGCAGCGCATCCATTGCCATCCCTTTACACCATCCTCTGCACACGGCCAAGGCGTCAGCCAGCGTCGATCAGTTGAGCGCAGGTCGCTTGATTCTGGGCGTAGCCTCCGGCGATCGCCCAGTGGAGTTTTCAGCCTTTGACGTCGATCCCGAAAGGCGCGGAGAAGTCTTTCGAGAGCACTACGAGGTGATTCGCCGAGCCTACAGCACCAGCTTCGAACCCATCCGCTGGAGCGGTGGTAAGCTGCGCGGCGCAGACCTCATTCCGAAACCCACAACCCAAGTGATTCCGATGCTCGTGACCGGACATAGCCGCCAGTCACTGGATTGGATCGCGCGCGAAAGCGCCGGATGGGTCAACTATCCACGCGCGCCGAAAATGCAGCGACTGATCGTGGAAGATTGGCGGATGGAGGTCATGAAGCAATGTGGTTCCGTCTATAAGCCCTTCACTCAGTCGCTTTACATCGACCTCAGTGAGAACCCGTCCACGCCGCCCACTCCCATTCATTTGGGGTTCAGGCTCGGACGCGACCACCTCCGGGCTTTGCTGGAGTCGCTTGAGGAAATCGGGGTGGACCACGTTATCCTCAATCTCAAGTACGGAAAGCGCCCTGCGGCGGACGTCATTGAGGAACTGGGCACTCACATCGTTGCGCAATTCGGAGTAAAGGCGCGTCCTGGAGCAAATTGATCCGCCGGCCGCGTCCAAGCCCGGCCGAGGTGGTGCGGCTCAATAGGCTGAATGATCAGGCCGATACCTGTTCAAGGAATATCAGTTGCAACGGCTCTTGCAGCAGATCATCTGCCGTGGCGGCAAAGCGCTGAAAGTAAGGCATCGAAAAATGCGCATCCAGCGCCGCCTGATCCCTGAAAGCCTCGCGCATGTAGAAAGTGCCCTGCTCGTCACGCTGCTCGAACAACACATAATCGAGATTGCCCGGCTCTGCGCGGGTCGGCTCTATCAGCGTCAGCAATTCTTCTTTCAATGCCTGTTCTTTGCCTGCCTTGGCCTTGAGCACGGCAATTGATACCAAGTGTTGTTCGGTGTGGGTTAGGCTGGCGACATAGTCGATCTCCGGCACACCGAGCGCTTGCAACTGTGCGAGCAGTGGCTGGCTGTGATCGATCACGTGATGCGCGCCCAACTGCCGCACCCAATCAGCGGTTTCCTGGCGTGAGGCGGTACCAATGACGGTAAGGCGGGTCAACTTTCGGGCCAGTTGCACCAGCATCGAACCGACGCCGCCAGCCGCTCCAGTGATCAACAGGCACTTGCCCTCCCCCGTACCCTCGACGACACCGAGCCGGTCAAACAACAATTCCCAGGCCGTGATCGAGGTCAATGGCAACGCTGCCGCATCGGCGGCACTCAATGAATGAGGCTTGTGCCCGACGATCCGCTCATCGACCAAATGGAATTCGCTGTAGCTGCCGGTGCGGGCAATCGAGCCGGCATAGAACACTTCATCGCCCGGCTGAAACAGCGTCACTTCAGCGCCGACCTCGCGGACAATGCCTGTGGCGTCCCAGCCGAGGATTTTCGGTTCTTTTGTGAAAGTTCCGGCGCGCACCTTGGTATCCACCGGATTCACTGATACCGCGCGAACTTCGACCAGTAGATCCCGAGGGCCAGGCGTGGGCCGCGGGAGACTGATGTCGATCAATGCTTGTGGATTGTCGATGGGCAAAGCGTGCTGGGTAAAGCTGATGGCTTTCATGGAGACTCGCTGTCGAAGGGTTGATGCATTCACTTGCGGCAATCTTCGACTTCCCATGGACAAAGAAAAACAAGCAGAATGCGCCAACACTTTCACTTCAGGAGTGAAAATGATCCGCATCGATGATCTTGGTTTATTCATCCGCAGCGCCGCGCTGGGCAGTTTCACCGCAGCGGCGCTGGAGGTTGATCTGCTGCCTGGTCAGGTCGCAGCCGCCATCAAACGTCTGGAGCGCGAACTGGACGTGCGCCTATTCGCCCGTACGACGCGCAGCCTGCGATTGACTGCCGAGGGCGAGCAATATCTGCCCACCGCCCACTCAGTGCTAGAGACCCTGCAGCAAGGCAAGGAAAACCTGCGGGGTGAGAACGCCACGCTGCGGGGCGTGCTGCAAGTGACAGCGCCGTCCGATCTGGGGCGCAACATACTGCTGCCGTGGCTGACGCTGTTCCGCCGTCAGCATCCTGAATTGACGTTGCGTTTTTTCCTGTCGGACCAGATGGCCAATCTGTTTCGCGACCCGGTGGACGTGGCGATTCGCTACGGTCCAAATGAAGACGCCAACTACGTGGCACTGCCGCTTGCACCTCGGAACCAGCGGGTGCTGGTTGCCTCGCCGGAGTATGTGCAACGCTGCGGTTCTCCCCAAACACCGGATGACTTGAGCAAGCATGCCTGCCTGCTCTATCTGCAAAATAGCCGAGTCTACGACAAGTGGAACCTGGGCGGTCAAACCGTGCAGGTTTCGGGACCGTTGTTCAGCGATGACGCCGATGTCGTGCGGCGCTGGTCATTGGAGGGTGAAGGTATCGCCTACAAATCCTGGCTGGATGTCAGTGCAGATATCGCCGCAGAGCGTCTGCTTGTGCTGCTGCCGGATTATCCTGGCGAAGCGTCACCGTTGAGTCTGGTGTGCCCGCATCGCAAGCAGATCAGCCCTGCGGTTTCTCAGCTTCACACGTGGCTGAGTAGCCAGTTTTCTGCTCTGAAGCGCAGGTGAACCGATCCTGTGATTGATGCTCACTGAGCATCCCGCGCTTCATGGTTCGGCGGATCAATGCGTTCAATATTCCCCAATACCAGCGCTCGCCCGGCAAACAGGCCGCCTGCTGTTTCCAAGGCAAAACGTTCGGCGTCGCGTTTGCGCACTTCCTCGATCACTGCGTCGGCTTCGTGCTCAGACGCACCCAGAGTCAGCACGGCCTGACCACCGAGCAGCAGGGCGGCCTCAAAGGTATCCCGTACTATGTAGTCGGCATCGTGTTTGACTAATTCCAGCGCATGTTCGCGGTCAAAAGCGCGCACCACCAATTTCACCTGCGGGCAGTAGTGCCGAGTACTTTCGACAATGCGTGTCGCGGCTTTCTTATCATCCACACAAATAATGATGGCGCGGGCGTGATGGGCACCAGCAGCGTGCAATATTTCATGGCGGGCACCATCGCCGTAATAGACCTTGAATCCATAGGGTGTCACGGCGCGGATGACCTCCGGATTTATATCAATGATGGAAATTTTCGCTCCCTGGGCGAGCGGTGCCTGGCAGGCAATCTGCCCCACTCGGCCAAAACCGATGATGAGTACATTGCCTTGCAGGTTGTGTGCGGCTTCCACACCGTCCATGGAAACGGTCTGTACGCGCGCAAAGCGTTTGTACAGCAATACAGTCACCGGCGTAATGGCCATGGAGAGCACCACAATAGCCGTCATATTGGCGCTAACTTCAGGACTGATGACCCTGAATTTGAGCGCTTCGGCAAACAGCACAAAAGCAAATTCGCCCCCCCCTGCGCCATAAGCACGGCGCGATCCAGTGCGTCGCTATGGCTGCTTTTCGCGAGGTCGGCGCGCGACCTCATAAATGCACAGCGCCTTGACCGTCATCAGCGCAAGCACACCAGAGGCGATGAGCATCCAGGCCTTGTCCACCACCTGCAGATCCAACGACATACCGACGCCGAGGAAAAACAGCCCCAGCAGCAGGCCGCAAAATGGCTCTATGTCGGCCTCCAACTGGTGGCGGAAGGTGGATTCCGACAGCAGCACACCAGCAACGAAAGCCCCCATCGCCATTGAAAGGCCGCCGATTTCCATCAGCAGCGCGACACCCAACACAACCAGCAACGCAGCGGCAGTCATGACCTCGCGCGCTTTGGCTCGGGCCAATACCTGAAACAGAGGATTGAGCAGCCACAATCCAATGGCCACCAATGCGCCCAAGGACAATCTGCTGCCCATCGATGCCAGTCCCGAAGACCAGGCGGCGCAGTCCGAAGCCTGGACCGCCGCCGTTGCCTATGCTGCGCTGCTCCACGATATTGGCAAGATCGCCGTCGATCTACACGTCGAACTGGCCGACGGCAGTACTGGCATCCGTGGCATGGCCCGCTGCACCAGGCGTACCGATTTCGCTACCGTGACGACCGCGAATACCGCCTGCACAGCGCCGCAACAGGCTTGCTCTATCGTCAACTGCTCGACCGCCACGTCCTGGACTGGTTCAGCGACTATCCGGCTCTCTGGGCACCGCTGCTCTATGTGCTGGCCGGTCAGTACGAACATGCCGGTGTACTGGGGGAACTCGTCGTGCAAGCAGACCGGGCGTCGGTGGCCCAGGAGCTGGGCGGCGATCCGGCGCGCGCCATGGCCGCGCCCAAGCATGCACTGCAACGCAAGCTGCTGGACGGGTTGCGCTACCTGCTCAAGGAACAGTTGAAGCTGAACCAGCCGGAAGCCTCCGATGGCTGGCTCACCGAGGATAGTTTGTGGCTGGTGAGCAAGACGGTTTCGGACAAACTGCGCGCACACCTCCTGTCTCAGGGGATCGATGGCATTCCTGCGAACAACACCGCCGTGTTCAACGTGCTGCAAGACCACGGCATGCTCCAGCCCACCTCGGACGGCAAAGCGGTCTGGCGCGCGAACATGACCAGCACGACCGGCTGGTCCCATTCGTTCACCCTGTTGCGTCTCGCTCCCGCGCTGATCTGGGAGTCTGGCGAGCGACCAGCACCTTTCGCGTGGCCGGTAGAGATCGACGCGACGCCCGCGGAAAACGACGCCAGCATGTCGGCTCCCGCGCCTTCCGTCTCGGTGAACCCAGCGCAGGGAGGTCAAGAGCCTCCGATTTGGGAGGGCGACAGCACCACCATCGTTTCACCGCCCGCAGCCCAGCCCGTGCCCGACGTCATGGAGGATTTGCTCGCGATGGTAGGCTTGGGTGAGTTGGCCGGCGTTGGCCAGGATGCCGAGGAGTTCCTCCACACCCCCGCGCCAGCAACAGCCGCGACGTCCATTCCATCGCCTGCACCTGCACCCGCGCCTACGCCTGGGCCATCGGCAACGAAGCCATCCGGGGAACAGTTCATGGTTTGGCTGAAGCAGGGAATCGCCTCACGACGGCTCATCATCAATGACGCGAAGGCACTCGTGCATACGGTGAATGACACGGCCTACCTAGTCAGCCCGGGTGTGTTCCAACGCTATGCGCAGGAGCATCCCGAAGTGGCCGCACTCGCCAAGTAGGAGAATCAACAGGATTGGCACTGGGTGCAGAAGCGCTTCGAGAAGCTGCAGCTACATCGAAAGCAGCCCAATGGCCTGAACATTTGGACCTGTGAAGTCACGGGTCCGAGGAAGCCCCGCCGACTGCATGGCTACCTCCTCGAAGATGGGTCCTTGGCACTCGCCGAAATACCGCCCAACACCCCCTATCTTGCTCTGACTCAGGAAGGATGACGCGATTCGGGCATTGATCGCCACCGTCGTGTGGCGACGATCAATGCCCCGCGAAAATTGGCAACATTTGGCGAACTCAGCTACTCGGCCCGCGCCAACTCCTGTGCAAGGAACGGAGCGGTTCTGCTGCCAGACGTTCGGGCCACCTGCTGAGGGGAGCCCGCCACCACGATGCTGCCGCCGGCAGCGCCTGCACCAGGCCCCACGTCGATCACCCAATCAGCCTGGGCCACCGCGCGCATATCGTGTTCGATCATCACTACGGTATTGCCGGCATCGACCAGGCGCTGCAACTGCACCAGCAGCCGGTCGGCGTCCGACGCATGCAGCCCGGTAGTCGGCTCGTCGAGCACGTACAGGCTTCGGCCGCGCTGGCTGCGCTGAAGCTCGGTCGCCAGCTTGATACGCTGCGCCTCGCCACCGGAAAGCTCGGTGGCCGGTTGCCCCAGGCGCAGGTAGCCCAGTCCGATATCGCGCAGCAGTTGCAGTGGCCTTGCCACAGCGTCTTCACCCGCGAAGAATTCGCTGGCTTCGTCCACGGTCATCTGCAGCACCTCGGCGATGTTGCGCCCGTTCCATTGCACCTTCAGCGTGGCCTCGTTGTAGCGTGCGCCATGGCACGTCGGGCACGGCGCGTACACGCTGGGCATGAACAGCAGTTCCACGCTGACGAAGCCCTCGCCTTCGCAGGTCTCGCAGCGCCCCTTGGCGACGTTGAACGAGAAACGGCCGGCGTCATAGCGGCGGCGGCGAGCGTCGGGCGTGGCGGCGAACAGCTTGCGCACGTGGTCGAACAGGCCGGTGTAGGTAGCCAGGTTCGAGCGCGGCGTGCGCCCGATCGGCTTCTGGTCCACCTGCACCAGGCGCTGTATGGCGTCCACATCGCCCGCCAGATGACCGCCAGTCGCTTCGATCACCGCCGGCCCTTCGTTGGTGGCGCTTTCGGCCGCATCGTCTTCCGGCTCGTGGCCCAGGTGCAGCAGCACCAACTCCGGCAGGGCCTGCGCGACGAGGCTGGACTTGCCGGAGCCGGAGATACCGGTGACGGCCGTCAGCACGCCCAGCGGAATGCGTGCATCCACGCCATGCAGGTTGTGGCGGTGGATGCCCTGCAGTTCCAGCCAGCCGGTCGCTTCGCGTGCCCGGCTTCCCGGCGCGGGGATCTCCTCGAACAGATAGCGGGCGGTGCGCGATTCGGCAATCTTGCGCAGGCCATCCGGCTCGCCGCTGTAGAGCACGCGGCCGCCACGCTCTCCGGCATCCGGCCCGACATCCACCAGCCATTGCGCGCGGCGCATCAGGTCCAGGTCGTGCTCCACCACGAATACCGAGTTGCCGGCATCGCGCAGCCGGTCGAGCGCGTCGTATAGGGTCTGGCTGTCGGAGGGGTGCAGGCCCGCCGAGGGCTCGTCGAGCACGTACACGACACCGAACAGCAGGGAACTCAATTGCGTGGCCAGCCGCAGGCGCTGCAACTCGCCGGCCGAAAGCGTCGGCGTGGTCCGGTCCAGCGTCAGGTAGCCCAGGCCCAGCCCACGCAGTTGGCGCAGGCGTGCCATCACGCCACCGGCCAGGCGCTGCGCGGCGAGGCGCTTTTCTTCCGATAGCGCCGAGGTGCGGCGCACGTCGGGCGATACCGCATGGACGGCGCGCCCGGAGGCCGCGCGTTCGGCACGGTCGCGTCGGGTCGCTTCCTTGTCCGTAGCCGCCCCCGCTGCATGGACGCGGAAATCGCCCTGGGCGATGGGTTCGAGCAAGGCCGCCAACTGGTCCAGCGGCATCTGCATGAACGCGCCGATGTCCACGCCGGCGAAGGTGACCGACAGCGCCTCGGACTTGAGCCGCTTGCCGTGGCAGGTGGGGCACGGTTTCCCCTCCATGAACCGGGACACGCGCTTTCTCATCAGCGCGCTCTGGGTATTGGCAAAGGTGTGCAGCACATACCGCCGGGCGCTGGTGAAGGTGCCCATGTAGCTCGGCTCCATCTTGCGCTTGAGCGCGGCGCGGGTTTCGGCCGGCGTGAAGCCCGCGTACACCGGCACCGTCGGTGTTTCCTCGGTGAACAGAATCCAGTCGCGGTCCTTCTTCGGCAGGTCCTTCCACGGTCGGTCAACGTCGTAGCCCATGCTGACCAGGATGTCGCGCAGGTTCTGGCCTTGCCAGGCGGGGGGCCAGGAGGCGATCGCCCGCTCGCGGATGCTCAGGGAGGGATCGGGCACCATGATGGCCTCGGTCACCTCGTACACATGGCCCAGGCCGTGGCAGGTCGGGCACGCTCCCTGCGGCGTGTTGGGCGAAAAATCCTCGGCGTACAGCATCGGCTGGTTGGCCGGATAGGCGCCGGCGCGCGAATACATCATCCGCACCAGGCTGGACAAGGTGGTCACACTGCCCACGGAGGAACGCGCGTTGCTGGAGCCCCGCTGCTGCTGCAGCGCCACCGCCGGCGGCAGGCCGTCGATCGCATCGACGTCCGGCACGCCGGCCTGTTCGATCAGTCGCCGCGCATAGGGGGCCACCGACTCGAAGTAGCGTCGCTGGGCCTCGGCATAGATGGTGCCGAAGGCCAGCGAGGACTTGCCGGAGCCGGAGACACCCGAGAACACCACCAGCGCGTTACGCGGGATGGAGACGTCCACCTCCTTGAGGTTGTTCTCGCGCGCACCGCGCACTTCCACCATGCCGCTGGCCGCAGCAGTACAAGAGGATTCACCGAAAGAATTGTTTGGCAAGTTTTTATCCTTTAGTTCGTCCTGCTCAGGACGGGACTTCCTGAGTTCGGGTGCCGCGGCGGCTGGCTTCGAGCGCTGCGGTGACAGTGCGGGCGTCGTAGCTGCCGCGCAGACGACGACCCTCGACGAAGAACGTCGGCGTGGCGTGCGCACCGCTGGCGACCGCACTGGCGAGGTCGCGCTCGACACGCTCGATCACCGCGGTGCTGTCGAGATCCGCGATGAACCGTTCGACGTCGAGCCCAAGCTCGACGGCGTAGCCGATCAGATGCTCGCGCTCCAGCGCATGCTGACGGGTGAACACGAAGTCCAGCCACGGCCAGAACATCCCCTGGTTCGCCGCTGCCTCGGACGCCCTCGCGGCAATCGGCCCGTGCGGGTGGTGCGGCAGATGGCGCACCACATACCGCAGGTCGTCACCGAAGTGGGCGCGAAGATCGTCCCACGAACCGGTGGCGTGCGCACAGTACGCGCACTCGAAGTCCACGTACTCGACGAGTGTGAGCTGGGCGTCCTCCGGCCCGCGGATGTGATCGATCTCCGGATCGACCGGCGGCTCAAGCACCATCGGCAGGTCAGCGGTCTTCTCACCCCACCGCTGGGCGGCGACCTTGAAGATCAGCCACCCGAGCAACGTGGCGAACACCATCGACACGAGCACGCCGACCGTCGCCTGGCGGCCCAGATCGGAGGTCGTGCCGAACGCGAGCCCGATGATCAGCAGCGACACGGTGAAGCCGATCCCGGACAGCGCCGCCCCACCGAACACGCTCCCCACCCCGACGCCCTCGGGCAGCCGGCCCAGGCCGAGACGGACGGCGACGAGCGTGGTGAGCCCGATGCCCAAGAGCTTACCGAGCACGAGCCCTGCGATGACGCCCCACGTGACTGGCGAGCCAAAGGCCTCGGCGAGCAGCCCGCCACGCACGTCCACCCCGGCGTTCGCCAAGGCGAAGATCGGCACGATCAGCAGCGCCGTCGGCAGCCGCAGGAACTCGTGCAATCGCTCGTTCACCGAGATACCTCGGGACAGCCCGCAGTCCACCGCGCGGGCCGATGCGGCACTCGGCGACTGCCAGAAGTCGCGGAACAGTTGTCTTGCCGCAACGACCCCGTGACGTTGCGTCGCATAGGCGGGGATCAGCAGCCCCGCGGCCATCCCGGCGAGAGAGGCATGGATGCCGGAATACAGGGTTGCGAGCCACAGCACGATCACGATCAGCACATACGGCATTGCCCGCCACTGGCGGGTGCGCCCTAGCCACCACAGCGCAACGAGACTGGCGAGGGCGATCAACAACGGGACGACCCGGATCTCCTCGCTATAGACGATGCCGATGATGGACACGGCGAGGAAGTCATCGACCACGGTCAGGGTGAGCAGGAACACGCGCAACTGACCCGATAGCCGCGGACCGACGATCGCCAGGGTGCCCAGCATGAACGCCGTATCGGTGCCGACCACCGCACCCCACCCGTGCAGGCCCTCACTTCCGGCCAGCCCCACGATCAGGACATACACCAGCGCGGGAAGCACAACACCCGCGACCCCCGCGATCAGGGCGAGACCGGCACGGCTGCGATCCCGGAGCGATCCGTGGGCGAACTCCTGACGCACCTCCAGGCCGATCAGGAAGAAGAAGACGACCATCAGGCCGTCGTTGACCCAGTGATGCAGGTCCATGTGCAGGCCCAGCGGCCCGAAGTCAAACCCGACGTCCAGATGCCACAACTCGAAATAGGCATCGGATAGCGGCGAGTTCGCCCACGCCAGCGCCACGACCGTTACGATCACCAGCAGCACCGCAGCACCAGACTCCGTGCGCAGATAGCGGGCAACGCGTCCCAGGCTGACATTCGCCGAGGATGCACCGAAAGAAGTGGCTGACATGTTCTTATCCTGTTCCTGAAGTTCGTGAAGTCGCGATGAGCCGGTTTCGAAGGCGACCGGTCAGGCGTCCGCCTCTGGCAGCGCCCCATCATCCAGCGAGCGCAGCCAAGTAAGCCTTTCTCCCAGCCTGCGCTCAACACCTCTGTCCGTTGGCTGATACCAGCCCGGCCGCGCCACGCCCTCGGGAAAGTAGCTTTGCCCAGCGGCATAGCCGTTGGGCTCGTCATGGGCGTAGCGGTAGCCTTCGTGATACCCCATCTGCTGCATCAGCTTCGTCGGCGCATTGCGAAGATGGAGAGGCACAGGCAGGGAGCCGCTGTTCTTGACGAAGGCCTTCGCCTTGTTCCAGGCGGCATAGGCAGCGTTCGACTTGGGGGCGGCAGCAAGGTAGGTCGCCGCGTGGGCAATCGGTATTTCGCCTTCGGGGGAACCCAGCCTCTCATAAGCCAGCGCGGCATTGAGCGCCAGTTGCAGCGCCTGCGGGTCGGCATTGCCGATGTCTTCGCTGGCCACTATCACCATGCGGCGGGTCACCTGGCTGACGTCGCCGCTACCGTCAAGGATGCGGGCCAGCCAATACAGGGCCGCATCAGGGTCGGAGCCCCGTAGCGACTTGTGGAAGGCTGAGAGCTGCCAGTAGAACTCGTCACCGCCCTTGTCGAACCTGCGCAGCGATGGACTGGTGGACAGCCTGGCGAACTCGCCATCGACCACGGTCTTGCCAGCGCCCGACGCCGCATTCGTCACCTGCTCAAGCAGATTGAGGAAGCGCCTGCCATCGCCATCGGCAAAGCCCTTGAGCAGATCCAGCGCGTCCGCGTCCAACGTGACGCCCTGGAGATGCGGCAGTGCGCGTTCGTAGGGTTGGTTCAGTTCGTCGCCGGATAGCGGTTCGAGGGTATAGACCTGCGCGCGCGAGAGCAGTGCGGAATTGACCGCCAGCCCCGGATGCTCGGTCGTCCCCCCCACCAGGGTCAGGAGCCCCGACTCGACATGGGGCAGTAGGGCATCCTGCTGCGCCTTGTTGAAGCGATGGATCTCATCGACGAAAAGCACCGTCGATCGACCATGGTTGTCCAGTTCTGCCTGGGCCTCGTCGATGGCTTGCCGGATGTCCTTCACCCCGGCCAGCACGGCCGAGATGGCGATGAATCGGCTGTCGGTCGCACTGGCGGCCAGGCGCCCCAGGGTGGTCTTGCCCACGCCTGGCGGCCCCCAGAGGATGAACGAGTGCAAATTGTCCGCCTCGAACGCGAGACGCAGCGGCTTGCCGGGGCCGAGCAAGTGCCGTTGCCCGACGAATTCGTCCAGCGCCTTGGGCCGCAGGAGTTCGGCCAAGGGGGGCTTGGGCTTTGTCGTGAATAGATCGGTCAAGTTCCTCTCCCTGGCATTTCTGATAGTTGACGTTCCGATAAGGTGGGCACCTCAATCCAGAGAGCCGGATTTATCCAACGCTGTGGGCTCTTTGTCGGCAATCGCATGCATGATGATGCGAGAGCCGCGGTAGCCGATGCTGTGGTTCCATACCCAGCTCAACGCGACGCTGAGCCGTTCTCCACCAGCGAGTAGCACAGGCTGGCAGGATCGAAGCGATCGACCTCCTTCTCCGTTTCCGGCGTCCACGGAAGAAGTCTCAAACGGATGCCGGATACGACCGGGCCGGGAGGAACAAATCCATGCTTGAACGGATTTTCGCCGCACGGCTCTCCCGTCTCGGAATCCAGCGAAGCGCACCAGAGATACGTTGAGAACTCGGTGTGCTTTTCACAGTGCAGGTCTCCCTCATCCCATGTCACGCCGTGAAGCGGCGTAGCGTGGTCGGGCTCGGCAACGCCGAAGCGATGAGACAACTCACTCATCGCCATCTGATCCCTGGCCTGATCGCCTTCGGTCATGAAAGCGAGCTGCAATATGCCGCGGGGGGCCTGAATCAAGAGATACGGGCGCGCATGCACTTCACCCACGGCCGCAGCACGATCGGCATAGGCCGGCATGCCGTACACGGTGGCGGTCAGGGCGGGTTGTACGGTCGTCGTATTGATGTTGGCCGGCTCTTGCATAACGACCTCATTTCTCATTGGTTGAAAAACACACTTCAAAGCAAATGCCCGCAGCCATGCGTTTCGCACATGGCTGCGGGCCGATCTTCATGAGCAGGCACCGCTCTACACGGTCCGTCTAATAGGCTCGCCGTATAGAGGCTTGTGCTGGCCCTTTCAGAACGCCCTCAGCTTCCTTGCTTTCAAACGAAGGTGTACGAGCAGACCTTGTTGCCCGCCGGATCACGCAGGTAGGCCGCATAGGCACCCGGCAGGTGGCCACGCGGGCCAGGCTGGCCCTCGTCGGTGCCGCCTGCGGCAAGGCCGGCGGCGTGGAAGGCATCCACTTCGGCGGGAGTGGCGGCCGCAAAGCCGACCGTCACACCGTTGCTGGAAGGCGCTTCACCATTGCCAGGACGGGCGATGATGAAAGCCGGCTTTTCGCGACCGAAAAGCACCCATCCGTTGCCGAAAGGACCGAGGTTCTTGATGCCGAGAGCACCCAGAGCGGCGTCATAGAACGCGGTCGACTTCTGGACGTCGGCGGCGCCGACGAAGACGTGCGAGAAGATGCCGTCGCCGGAAATGACAGGATTGGACATGGTTAATTTCCTTGGTGGCTGGTGTTGAATGGATAGTGAGTGATCAGTAGTGGATCACCGTGCGAATCGACTTGCCTTCATGCATCAGGTCGAAGGCCTTGTTGATGTCGTCGAGGCCCATGGTGTGGGTGACGAACGGGGCGAGATCGATCTCGCCTTTCATTGCGTCTTCCACCATGCCGGGAAGCTGAGTGCGGCCCTTGACCCCACCGAAAGCCGAACCCTTCCAGGTGCGACCGGTGACCAACTGGAACGGGCGGGTCGAAATTTCCTTGCCAGCACCAGCCACGCCGATGACGATCGACTGGCCCCAGCCGCGGTGGGCAGCTTCCAGAGCCGAACGCATCACGTCGACGTTGCCGATGCACTCGAAGGTGTGATCGACACCCCAGCCGGTCATCTCGATCAGAACCTCGTGAATCGGCTTGTCGAAGTCCTTCGGGTTGAGACATTCGGTCGCGCCGAAGGTACGAGCCAGTTCGAACTTCGCCGGATTGGTATCGATGGCGATGATGCGGCCCGCTTTGGCCTGGCGTGCACCTTGAATCGCAGCGAGACCGATGCCGCCGAGGCCGAAGATGGCCACCGAGTCGCCGGGCTGTACCTTGGCCGTGTTGTGCACGGCACCGATGCCGGTGGTCACGCCGCAGCCCAGCAGGCAGACGTGCTCGGGGTTGGCGTCCGGGTTGATCTTGGCCAGCGAGACTTCGGCGACGACCGTGTATTCGCTGAAGGTCGAGCAGCCCATGTAGTGGTAAAGCGGCTGACCGTTGTACGAGAAGCGAGTCGTACCATCGGGCATCAGCCCCTTGCCCTGGGTTGCACGAACCGCGACACACAGGTTGGTCTTGCCGGACTTGCAGAACAGGCACTCGCCGCATTCGGCGGTGTAAAGAGGAATGACGTGATCGCCAGGCTTCACGCTGGTCACACCTTCACCCACCTCCACGACGATACCCGCCCCCTCGTGACCCAGCACGACCGGGAATAGACCTTCGGGGTCATCGCCCGACAGGGTGAAGGCGTCGGTATGGCAAACGCCAGTATTTGTGATCCTTACGAGCACTTCGCCTTTGCGAGGCGGCTCAACGTCGATCTCGACGATTTCCAGCGGCTTTCCTGGCCCGAAGGCAACTGCTGCACGTGATTTCATGATGTCGCTTCCTTTACTAGCTAACTAAATTTGCCCTCACCG
The DNA here is from genome assembly GCF_001320525.1 of Pseudomonas sp. NBRC 111131. Classification (NCBI taxonomy): domain Bacteria; kingdom Pseudomonadati; phylum Pseudomonadota; class Gammaproteobacteria; order Pseudomonadales; family Pseudomonadaceae; genus Pseudomonas; species Pseudomonas sp. NBRC 111131. The sequence continues at coordinate 20,999 of NZ_BCBH01000053.1, forward strand.
AGGACACCCTGGTGCCTCTACCGCAGATAGGAGCGGACGATAGAGATGGTCTCGTCAATGGACTTGTTCTGCGAATCGCTCCTGATTTCGCTACTGGGAAACTCTTCCCGCAGATAGCTCTCCAGAACCGTTGCCATCAATCCGTTGACTGCGCCACGAACGGCCGCAAGCTGCTGAAGAATTGCAGGACATTCCGCACCTGCATCAAGCGCTTGCTCAAGAGTCGCTACCTGACCTTTGATGCGCCTGATGCGCGTCAGTGCTTGCTTCTTTTCTTCCGGACTGTGTGGCATCGAACACCTCTCTACTTGGGTACACCGCCGCATTATACAATACTCCCCCATAGTATATGCGACCGAAAATCGACACAAGATCTGTGACGCTTCAAAATCGTAGACGTCAGCGGTCTTTACGGTGCCACTATGCCCCTCCCCGTCATGAACGGCACCAGAGGGTTTCATTCAAATGGTCACAAAATTTACGGCAGGCGATCACGTAAGCTGGAATTCGGAAGCGGGCCGCGTGAGTGGTACGATCATCAAGGTGCATACGAAGGACACCGATTACAAGGGCTACACGCGCCACGCAAGCGCCGACGAACCGCAGTACGAAATCAAGAGCGATAAGACAGAACATATTGCGATGCATAGGGGGTCGGCACTGCACAAGATCAGCTGACGACCCACGTCGCGTTCCGCGGATAGAAGAACGGTATCAGCGAGGTAGCTGTCGCCGGAAAACGAAAGCTTTTAAGAAAGAGAAAGGTTACCGAGAAAATGGCTGTCCCAAAAAACGCGGCCGCGGTCACGAAAGTTGTCAGCAAAACTGCTGTCACGAAGCACGATAGCGGTGTGACGATCTGGACGATCGGACATTCAACTCGGCCAATCGATGAATTTCTCGGTTTGCTGAACGAATACCAAATCGAGACAGTCGTCGACGTGCGTCGCTTTCCTGGGTCGAGGAAATATCCGCAATACGGCAAGGAGCAACTCGAAATAACGCTCGCGGAAAACTCTATAAATTATAAGTGGATAGAGGCGCTTGGCGGCCGACGACGTGCTTCACCAAATTCGGTCAATACAGCCTGGCGCAACACGTCCTTTCGTGGCTATGCCGACTACATGGACAGCCCCGAATTCGCACAAGGACTAACTCAGTTGCTGCAGCTCGCTACTAACGCGCGCACTGTCATCATGTGTGCTGAGGCGGTTTGGTGGCGCTGTCATCGTTCGATGATCGCGGACGAGCTATGCGTGCGTGACATTAAGATCATACATATCCTTGACGCCAAACACGAAGTCTTGCACCCAATGACGTCACCCGCACGCATCGTGCGCGGACGATTAACTTACACGCTGCCTTGAGCAGCAGATCGGCAGTACTAGTCTTTCAATACAAAACGCCCGATGCGGTGCATCAGACGTTAGGTTGAAAAAGTTGTAACCCTATTTGAGGACCAGACAGCAAACAAATCGGTCCCC
>NZ_BCBH01000054.1:0-21323 GCF_001320525.1 Pseudomonas sp. NBRC 111131
TGGGTCACCTCACAGGAGAACCCAAACCATGAAAATCACTATCACGAAAGTCCTGAAGAACGAAGTCACCGTGTCGGGCCAGACCCTGAACCGTGAGTACGTCGAGAACATCATGCTGCCCATGCTGGTCGCCCAATGCGGGACCGTTAAGGGCCAGCAATTCGAGATCGTTAAGGCGTTCGATGAGGCCGGTCTGTCGCTCCAAGCGATTCCTGTAGTTGCCCGAGAGTACCGCCAGCATCAGTACGAGGACGCCCAAGAGAAGGCCCGTAAACAGGCTGAGGCCAATGCCCATGCTGAGCGGTGCCGTGAGCATACGCCCCGAGAGATCGCCCAAGCGAAGGCTGATCGGGAAGCCCGAAACGCTGCCATTCGTGAGCATGGTCAGAAAATTCTGGCTGCTCGTCGTAGCAATAGCGGTGGCTGGTAACAGCACTTCCCTCGACACACACACTTCATTCATCTATTCAGGAGAATCATTATCATGAAACAACCATTCCAGTACGCCAAGCCATCGACCTACACCACCGCCATCACCGATGAGCACACTGGGTCGATTCGATTCAACACCGCCGATGTTCGACCTGAGACCCAAGCGGCCACCGATGTGTCCGTCTATGTGGAAGCCCTTGTGGAAGCCGCTGAGGACTATTTGAACGGCGATGAGTGGCGAGAGGCTGCCATGGAGGCAACCCCTTGCGAGTTCCGTCCGGCTGGCTCTGAGGCCACTGGGCAACAAATCATCACCATGGCCGACCGCTCTGTCACCTTCGACCCTCGTAAGAACTGGGATAACCAGACCGTCGAGAAGGGCGAGGTCCTGGCCGGTTCTGTGATCTTCACCGAGGCGACCGACAAGGCATTGGTCATCAGCCACCGAGCTACGATCTTTGACCACAACCTGATGGCAGGCTTCACCGTCCAGTCTATGGAGCAAACCGCTGACAAGATGCTTCGTGACATTGAGCACAGCGCAGCCGGTAAGGTCGCTGCCATCTTGGCGACTGCCCCAAGCACTGAGAGCGTCTCTGAGGCCAAACCAACGGGTAAGCCTGCTGAGATCGCTGAGGACCTCATCGACATCCTCACGACCCACGTTAACCAGACTGTAGGGACCTCGCTGAGCGACTTCGTGATCCTGCTGCCCGTGTCACTGGTGGCTGTTCTTGAGCGTGCTGCTCAACGTGCTGGTCAGGACTCTATCGAGGACCTCATTGGCGCAGGCGTACAGCCGTATACAGGCACTGACCACGGCGTCTTCATGTTGCCCAAGCTTTTCACCTCGCTGAGCTACCGTGAGCGCCAAGACGGTAGCATCTGGAAGATTGAAGCGACTCGCAACCCAAACGCCCAAGGCTGGGACCTTGAGATCGTGGCTGTGGTGGACATCATCGCCAATGGCATGGTCAAGGTAGCTCTGACCGAGGATCGTCTTCAGACCGTTCAAGTGCCGTTCCCGCTGGTCACTCGCATTGCCCTGAGCTGATCTAAGGGAAACCCTGATAGCCCCGTAAGGCCGGACCTAAAGAGGGACCGGCAGGGGCACAGCTTCACCTATCCGCATCATCGCCCGTCGCTGGGCATCTATCTAACCGAAAGTCTTTCTGTTTGTTCCTTCATGCCACCGGCAGAAACCTTGGTCGGGTCTTTCGGCTGCCGGTGGGAGCGAACTTGAGGGAGCAAACAAGAGGAAAACAGACTATGACCATGACCACCAATACAGCGACCATCTTCGAGAACATCTCCAAGGCCGGAGCGGTATCCTCAACGACTCTCAACGGCTTACCCGGTATGTCGTCCTTGGAGATCGCCGAGATCACCGGTAAGCGCCATGACCATGTACTCAGAGACATCCGAAAGATGCTCAACGAGCTGGAAAGGGAGACCCCAAATCTGGGGGCACCTCAATGGGTCGAGGCCAGCTACCAGTCCAGTCAAAGCAAGTTATTACCGCTGACCATTCTCGACAAAGAGCTGACCTTTACGCTGCTCTCCCGGTATTCCTTCAAGCTGTCCAACATGATCGTCAAGCGCTGGCTTGAACTGGAAGGCTCAGGGTTTGAACGTGTGTCGATACAGGCTGCTGTGGTTCACCTGCTCGAACGAGAGAAGGACAACTATCGAATCGCAATGAGGGACATCAAGGCCGCTGCAAGGCGTCTCAAGGCCCGCTGAGGTCGTTGATTGATACTTCCTCAAACGAAGCGTGACGGGCTATGCTCAATAGCTAAGTTGCCCACAAAAAGGTCCCGCGATGAGTGTCACACTGTGCTACACCTACAAGGGCAAACGGGTAGTCACTAAGGTGCCTGTCGAGTCTCTGACACCACATGCGGCGCTATGCTATGCCTTGCTTCAATCAGGCGCTTCTAATGACCAATCTCAAGGGAGGTGGCCGCATACCTATGAGCGCCTCCTTGAGGTAGCCCTGCAACACGAACTCACAGACGTTCGCTTTCACAAGTCACTCTAACCCTTCAAGGAGAACCCCATGGACCACCTACAGGCCCTCTACTGGGTCTGTCTGGCCGTTCAACTGGGGTTCTGGTTGTGGTCGCATAGGCCCCCTTGAGAATCCGACAGAAAAATCTGAAAGGTCACCTATTCAATCATTCCCGCGCAGGTTCCCCCGTAGGCCCTCGCATGGGTGCCCGTAGGCGCGATAGGGACCCCTCACGGGCAGGTGATAAGGACCCAGAAGAAAGCCCGAAAGGTGCGCCGCTGAGCCTGCCTCAAGTGCTTCGGAATGTCACAAGACCGTACCAAAGTGTCACAAGCCATGGTAGCGTAGCCCTTTAATTCCGGGCATTGAGGACTACTGTGGAGTTTCTTGCCGAATACGCAAGCTTTCTCGCTAAAACCGCCACCCTGGTCATTGCCATTCTGGTGGTGCTGTCTGCTATTGCCGGTTTGCGCGGCAAGGGGCGGCGCAAGGCTGGCGGGCAATTGCAGGTCACCCGTCTGAACGAGTTCTATAAGGAATTGCGCGAGCGCCTGGAGTCGGGCCTGCTCGACAAGGCCCAGCTCAAGGCCCTGCGCAAGCAGCAGGCCAAGACGGAAAAACAACAGAAGAAGGGCAAGGCTGAAGAGAAGGGCCGGGTGTTCGTGCTCGACTTCGATGGCGACATCAAGGCCTCTGCCACCGAAAGCCTGCGCAACGAGATCACCGCGCTGCTCACCCTCGCTACCCCGCGTGACGAAGTGGTACTGCGCCTGGAAAGCGGTGGAGGCCTGGTGCACAGCTACGGCCTGGCGGCCTCGCAGTTGGCGCGGATCCGCCAGGCAGGCATCCCGCTGACGGTGTGCATTGACAAAGTGGCCGCCAGTGGCGGTTACATGATGGCTTGTATTGGCGAGAAGATCGTCAGCGCACCTTTTGCGGTACTGGGTTCGATCGGCGTGGTGGCGCAATTGCCCAACGTCAACCGCCTGCTGAAGAAGCACGACATCGATTTCGAGGTTCTGACCGCTGGCGAGTACAAGCGCACCTTGACGGTCTTTGGCGAAAACACCGAGAAGGGCCGGGAGAAGTTTCAGGAAGACCTGGACATCACTCACCAGTTGTTCAAGGACTTCGTTGCCCGCTACCGCCCGCAGTTGCACATCGACGAAGTGGCCACCGGCGAGGTCTGGCTGGGCGTAGCCGCGCTGAACCGCAAGCTGGTGGACGAACTGCAGACCAGCGACGAGTACCTCAGCGACCGTGCACGTCACGCCAACCTGTTCCACCTGCACTACGCCGAGCGCAAGAGTTTGCAGGAACGCATCGGCATGGCTGCCAGCGGCACCGTGGAGAACGCCGTGGTAGGGTTGTGGAGCAAACTCGGCCGCTTGCGCTAAGACCTTGAACCCCTTGAATATTTTTTATGTTCAGGGGGTTGCAAGGTGCGAGGAATGCAGACATAATGGCGCCCATCGAAACGCAGCAAACCTTGAAAAAGGTGCGGTGTTTCAAGGAGATAGCAAAGCGCAAGCGGCTAGATCCTAACTTTGAGGCCGAGTAGCAAAGTGGTTATGCTCCGGATTGCAAATCCGTCTACGCCGGTTCGATTCCGACCTCGGCCTCCACCATTCGAAAGCCCCGCAGATTAACGTCTGCGGGGTTTTTCTTTGTGCTCAGAAAACCCGTATCGTTTCCGCATTATCGGACATCGTTTCCGCATCAGCCGTCTACTTGGTTGGGCTGACCACCTCGCCGACCCGGCGATAAACGCGCTTGGTGATTTCCTCTTTGGAGTGTCCAAGCAGCCGACTGGCGTGGCTGATGTCTTCAATCTCCGAAGCCGCCTTCGGGCGGATATCGCGGAACTGGAACTGCCGAACTTTGATGGCCAGGTCAGTGTTGCCATCGGCAGTCAGCTTGCGCGCAGCCCTGTCCCGCGCTTCGCTGAAGCGGTTCCTCAGCATTTCCCAGCTCATGCGCAGGCCTGAATCGTTGGTGATGAGGCGCGAGTTACGCACTCCCTGCAGCTTTCGCCGTTCCAGAAGCGCCTCGATGAATAGGCCGAGGCCTGTGAGCTCGCCGTTTACGTGCCGCCGGATGCGCAACTTCTTGTCGGTCTTGTTCTGGTCGACCCACAGATAGTCCTCGTCAAGGTCGACGGTGCTGAATTTCAGGGTGTCCGCAGGGCGCTGGCCGGCCAAGTAGGCCAGGTCCATAGCATCCTTGAGGCCCTGGTCGCCTTCGGCATACACCGCATCCCAGATTTCGTCGGCGGCGTAGAAGTCGCGCACCTTCTCCTTGTTGCGGCGAACCGCCAGGCATGGGTTGCGCTCGGCAAACCCCCACTCCATGGCCATGGTGAAAACGTGCGAGAGCAGGGCGATCTCCCGGTTTGCCCGGGTTTTGGCGCTGCGCGCGTCCCGGTACTGGGCAATGACCGGCGGGCTGATGGCCTCGATCGGTGCCTCAGCGAACGCCTTGCGCAGGCGCTCCAGTTCGTACTTGTTGTCCTTCTGCGTGCGTGGCGACTTACCCGGGATGATGTCGCGCTCGTACCGCTCAAAAAGCTCGCCCATCGTCGCCATCACTTTCGGCTTCGCCTTGTGCTCCAGGCGCGCCCATTCCAGCTTGGCCTCAGCGAGGTCAGTCCCCAGTGGTACTTCCTGCCGCTTCCCGTCTGCATCCCTCCCATCGTAGTAGTAGCCGACCCACAGTTTCCCGCTTTTCAACTTGCGAACCCGCCGCAACATCCGCGGCGGCAGGTCCTTATTCGATGCCTTCCTGGTGCGCATCTGTTACCCCACGCGCGATAAGTCCAATGTCCATGTTTCGGCCGTGGCATTCGTTGCCGTTGGCTTGACGCCTGCCATCTTGAGCCGGGCGTACACTCGGCCGACAATGGGCCGTCTGGCCCGGGTGAGCGTGTACTGCCAGCCGTTGTTGGCCAGCCACGCGATCTGTTTGCTCGGGAGCTGGTAGCCGGTCACCCGCACCACCTCTTCCTCGTCGAGAAACTCGCTTGCATGTTCCATGGGATGGTCTCCACGCCGCCGGTGGCGGCAGGTTGGTGGTCAGGTCGTAGCCTGGGCGATGGTCTGCTCGAAGCGCGATGCCAGTTCGGCGTTGACCTCGGCCTTTGCCAGGCTGTCGGCGGTGCCCTTGGCGCGGTGCAGGGCTTCGTACTTGCGCAGCTGGGCAGCGGCTTCGATCAGATCCCTCAGCAGCAGGGGCGCCGCGGCTATCAGCTTGGCGTTGGCCTTGGTCTGGTCGCCGTTGATCCAGTCGCCCGAATCGCTATCGCCATCCTCATCGATGACCATCACGTTGCAGATGGCGATCTGCTCGTGGCGATCAACTGGCGAGACGTAAATTGGAGTTTTGTCGCTGGACTCAACGAACCAGGGGCCGGGCGTGTGATTGTGTTTCGTCATGGCAATAGCTCTCCATGCCCGCGCATATCGGCGGGCTTGAGTAGTTGGGGGAGGGGTTAGGCGAGTTCGGCCGCGAATGCGTCGATCAGGGCCTGGCTGGTGAAGTTGACCGGCAAGGCGTCAGTGCTCTTGCCATCGCTGATCAGGACCCAGCCATTCTTGTAGAGGGTGCAGGTATTGCGACCAAGTCGGGCGCGGGCGATCGGCAAGCCACCGAACGGTAGCCAGCGGTTGATGCGGTATACCAGCTTCCTCACGGCATCAGCTCCTTCGGCACCTGGACGGTATCGCCAATATTCAGAGCGACTATCGCCCTGCAGCCTGCGGCGAGGATCGTTGGACCTCCGGCTAACCGGCTGAATCCAGTGGGTCGGTTGTAGGCGAAAGCTCGGTACCGGGAGGCTGTGCCGTCCTGCAGCATGCCGAAGCCCTTGCAGTGCTTATCGAATAGAGGCCCGCCCAGCGCCCAGTCTTCCCACGGGTTGTAGCGTTTGGTGTGCTCGATGGCCTGGCCCTGGTACCGTGCGAACACCCGCCAGGGGTTGCCGTACTGCGGCGGGACCAGTTCAAGGTTCAGCCCTTCGGCTTTGCCAACGGCCCAGCCCAGCGCTTCGCCGGTCAAGTCAGCCGTCTTCACTTCGATCAGGTCGGTCATCGCTGCACCGCCTGCCAGAAAGGACCCTTGTTGGTCACCAATCCCTTTCGCTTCAGGCGCTGGCATGCCTTGCTGATCTCCTCCCGAGATTCGCGGATGGCGCCGCGCATGGCGTGGGCCGTTGATCCCTCTATGCCGATCAAGTGCCCCAGAACTCGCTCATCTGTCCCGCCAACGAGCATGCCCTGGCCATACTTGGCAGCCACAGTTGCAACTGCCAAGCGCAGCGCGCTCATCCGGGCGCCGGGTTCGTCTGCATGCGACACCTCACTTTGCTTGAAACCGACATACGGAACATGAGCTGTGGCCCGAGCGAGGTGGTGCAAGCAGCAGATGTCCATCCTGAGCTTTGCGATGATGAGCATCGTCTGCCGGTCATCCCGCATCGGCAGCCAAACCTCCCGGCCTGTCTCCGGATCGTCGTAGTAGAAGGCGTCACTGCCGCGCCGGTACTCCAGCTCGAAGCCCATAGCCTTGGCCGACAGCTGAATGATGTCGTCTTCTGTCACAGCTCATACCTCTCATCAATCCAGCGCCCAGGCGCCAGTGCGGGTGTAGGTTCGGGTTGTGTTTCGTGCGGGGAGAGCTGGCGCTGGTAGCCGGCCTGCAGCTGGCTGTCGGGGATGCAGCTGATGCCGACCCCATTGAGCAGGTAGCAGGTGACGCCGCGCTGGCTGTCGTGCTGCACGTCGATGACGTTTTCTTGTGGCTGAGGTGCTGCGCTGGCGCCGGTGGTCAGCAGCAGGAGGCAGAGGGCGAGGCGAGTCACAACAGCACCCCGCTGGCCTTGGCCAGGCGCACGTCTTCCTCGGTAACAGTGTGCAGAGCCATCTTCTCGATGGTGAAGAAGTTGGGCTGGCAGAACTTGCGGGCCCAAGCCTGCAGCGGCTCCAGCGCCTTCCCGAGAGCTGCTGTCGCCTCGTCGTCGAGGTCAGGGTAGTTGTCGACCCATTCCCCCGCGTCGCTTCCGGCGGCGGCCTCGAACATGTGGTTGAGCAGGTCATCAGCATCGGGGAGGAACCCGGCAGGGTCGTACTTGCAGACGGTGCCGGTATGTACAGTGTCGCCCACTTTGAGGCCGTTGCCCCGTCCTGGGCCGAAGCTGGTGCCATCCGCTGCGGCGCCGAAGTTGTCACGAATCAGCGCGGTAAGATTCGGGTAGTCCCACGATCCGTCATCGCCATTCACTGACCAGGCTTCCTCGGCCTTCCGCCTCGCCCAACTGACACACGGGCCATCCTCTGTATCGAAGATCCCCAACAGGAACCATTCAGGCCCTGGGCATTCAGGCTCCCAGCCGAGGCAGTGGCACGCGCCGTCGTCGTAAGGGTGGTGTTCGCCGATATCCGAATCCATGTGCCACTGCTTCAGCTCCAGGCCCTGCTGTACGAGCCAGGCTTTGAAGGCGGCCTGGTCTTCGTCGAAGTCGGGCAGGTCGGGGTGATCCCACCAGCCATCCTGGTCGCGCTCGACGGCAACACGTTGGATCAACTTGATTTCTTCAGGCATGACGATTCCTTGGCCGCCTATCGCGGCAGTGAATAGAGGGGGGAGGGGTTAGAAAAAGCGGTGCCAGCCAATAGTCTGATTCAACTCACAAATCAGGCAGGTACGGTTGCGAGCCGCTTCGATTTGGCTATGGTGGTTTGATGCATACAGCTGAAGTCGTAGGAGGGAAGACATGCGGATTCGTGGAGACGTTTATTGGCAGTGGGCGGACCCAAACCTGCATCACCGGGACCATGACGAAGCTCTCGATGACGGCACGTCCATCGACGTTCAGGTGAGACTGTCGCGAACGGGGAATACGCAGATGTTCATCGGTGTTTATGCGTCCGGTGGCGAAGCGCTGCATGAAGAGGCTTTTGACTCCCGCCCAGGTGAATCGATGACCAAGGCATTAGCCTGGGGCGTGGGCCGCGCTCGCCGAATCGCTACTGAGGGCCTGGGTTCACAGCGAGGCTTGTAAACTGCTCGAAATAGAGGGAGAGAGGTTACTGCTTAGGAGTACAGATGTTCTCTTACGGGGCGGAGCCTTCCGTGCGCATGAAGGCCGCTATGTCGCCCATCTGCTCAACGATGGCGCGCTCTTCATCAGCTGCGGCTGTGATTATCCTTTTTCGGCGCTTCTTGCAGAGTCCGCAATCGACCATGGCCCAGTCGCCTGACAGCTCGGAGGATTCCCCTAGCCAGGTGCCGCACGGCGCTTGCTCGAGGGCATCTAGGTCGGTGAATGGTGCGAAGTGCGTCTTCACGACTTCGCCTCAGGCTCTGCGCTGGCGGATAGGGCGGCACGCGCAACGGAGCCATCCTCGATGAAGTCAGGTTCGTCAACACACCAAAGAATGTTCAGCGGCTCGCCGCTCACGGTGTCCCAGTTCCCGCTTTCGAAGTGGTAGTGCTCGCGGTCTGCGTAGAACTTCAGGGCCGCGCGAAGTCGCTCAACCTCGCGCCGATGATCATCAAGGAAAATGAACTGCTCACCGAGTTCAACCTTGCGCGGAACGGGCATGTTATCTACGCCGATTTCCATGCTGACGGTGTTTCCCTTTGAGTCAAACCCCACCCCGCAGATTCGAGCATGAGCCACTGGCTCGGCCTGGGGCTGCGGGGATTGCTGGGCCAGTGCTGCCTTGATCTCGGTAGACTGCTGGAACATCTGCGCTTTCGAAAAGCGCTCTTGCCAGGCCTGCAGCTGCTGGCGCGGCACGCTGACCATCTCTGTGTTGCTGGATCGGTTTTCTGTGGGCATGGGAACGCCTATCCGTTCAGGATGACGAGGCAGCCGTAGGGCTGCCCCGACATCAGGGCTTACGCGAAGTGCCAAACGCCGTAGTAGTGAGCGATGGCTGCGAGGATGACGACAAGGAGGACCCCTGCGCCAAGGGAGCTGTTGATTTCCTGCTCGTGGTACTCTTTACAGCGGTTACAGATCTTGCTAGGCATAGCTATTCCTCTATGGGTCATGGAGTCAGGTAATGACTCACATGAATTGATAGTGGAAAGCGGGTGCCCCTTTTTTGGCTGTTTCTGATTACCGTTCGTCGGTTTCTTGTCTTCTAAGCTACCAGGGACCTGGCAGCGCGCCATGGATCGTTGGCCCGGGCAAGGGCAGCCATCGGCGGCGGGCTGACGCTGTTGCCGCACATGTGCACCTGCTCGGTCTTGGTAAATGGCTTGCCGTCGGCGCCCTTGTCGATGATGTAGCTGGCCGGGAAGCCCTGAGCCCGGTAAAGCTCATGCGGCTGCAGCATGCGCAGGCAGATGTCGACGATCACGTAAGGCGTCCCCTTCACGAAGACGGTCACCAGGCCCAGACGATCTTTGGTGGTCACTGTCGGCGCAGGGGCGTCGCAAGCGCTGATGTTCTCCGTGCCGTAGTAGCTGATCAGGAATGCCGCGACGCGCAGGGCGCCTTCCTCGTGCTCGGGCGACAGCTTGTACTCGACCAGCGCGTGGTGCTCGGCGCCGGCGGTCATTGTCGGCACCAGGTCATCTACGGGACGGCCTACGCAGTTGCGGCGGAGCGTGGCCAGGCTCGCGGTCACGAGGCGCTGCTGGCTGCCGGTGTTGGTGACCGTGGTCAGCGGCTCGTCGGCGCCCTTGGCTGGCGTGGTGTTGAACCCACCGTTCGCCTGCTCAATGAACGCGGTGCAGACGCCCATGGCGTGCGCGGCGCCTGCCGGCCGCTTGTAGTTGCCGCCACTAGTGATGGTGGGCACCGGTTCGGTTACCGGTGTTCCCTCGCTGTTGAAGCGGAATTTGACCAGATGCGCCGATGCCAGCGCTCGGTGGCTCTGGGTCATCAAGGTCCCCATGGGCTGGTCAGCTGCTACTGGCTTACCGGCATACACCGGGCCGCCTGCTCCGATCATCACAGGGCTGGCCATCATCAGCTCCCCGCGGTTGGCGGCGGTGACCGTGGGCAGCGGTTCACCCGGGTCGTTCACCCGGACAGTGCCCTGATGGGTTGCTGGCAGAATCACCGCGCTCGACAGCGCATGTTTCACGCCGCCGGCGACGACTGTGCCCAACGGCTGATCCAGGCCTGGCACCCTCGGCTTTTGGCCGACGCGTTCGCCGTATCCGGTCTGCACCAGGGTAGGGCTGGCCATCGCGAAAGTGCCGCCCCGTGGCCATGCGGTGACGGTGCGCAGTGGCTCGCCCAGCGATTGAACGCTCTCAAGCGCATCGACGCAGCGCTGCGTGCGATCGGCGACCGCGAAGTGACGGTATACATCAACTCGCCCGGTGGCGACATGTTCGAAGGCATCGCCATCTATAACCGCCTGCGTGAGCACAAGCAGAAGGTCACCACCAAGGTGCTCGGCATGGCTGCCAGCGCGGCCTCCGTCATCTATTTGGCCGGTTCCGAACGCCAAGTAGCTAGCAGCGCTTTCCTGATGATCCACAACTGCTGGACCTTCCTCGCCGGCAATCGCCACTACCTGCGCGACGTAGCGGCCGACATGGAGGAGTTCGATGCCGCCATGGCGGATCTCTACGCCGAAACCAGCGGACAGCCCGTCGAGGACATGGCCGAGCTGATGGATGACGAGACGTTCATCCGGGGCAAGCGGGCGGTGGAACTGGGGCTGGCGACCGGCCTGCTGGCAGCGGCTGAGGTCACCGAGCGCGAGACCGAGGAAACCGGCCAGGCCAATGCACTCAAGGCCATGGATGCAGCCCTGGCCAAGGCCGGTATGCCGCGCTCCGAGCGCCGCGAACTCTTCGCCACTTTCAAGTCTTGCACGCCTCGCGCTGCCAGCGGGAACACGCCGCGCGCTGTTCCGACCGACAAGCCAAGCGCTGTCGCGCCAGACCTCTCCGCCTCTCTGAGCGCGGCAACCAATATCCTCAATTCTCTGAAAGGAAAGTGACCATGGACTTTGAAGCCCAAGTCAAGGAACTCAACGCCAGCCTCAAGGGCATTGGCGACCAGATCAAAGCCCAAGCTGAGGCTACCGACAAACAGATCAAGGCGTCCGGCGAGATGACTGCCGAAACCCGTGCCAAGGTCGATGAACTGCTGACCAAGCAGGGTGAGCTCAATGCCCGCCTGGGCGAAGCTGAGCAGAAGCTGGTGAATGCCAGCCGTGACCGCGGCAACCAAGATGAGCCGCAGAAGTCGGTCGGCGCCCTGGTGATCGGCAGCGAAGAAATGCAGGACATGAACTCGTCCTTCCGTGGTTCGCGCCGTGTGTCCGTGCCGCGTGCGGCCATTACCACCGCGACCGGCGGCGACCTGGTCCCCGCTCAGCGCTTGGCCGGGGTCGTTACGCCGCCGCAGCGCCGGCTGACCATTCGTGACCTGGTGGCCCCGGGCGAAACGGAATCGAACTCCATCGAGTACATCCGTGAGACCGGATTCACCAACAACGCGCGTACCGTCGCGGAGAACACTGCCAAGCCGTACTCCGACATCACCTTCGCACTGACGACGGCGAACGTCCGCACCATTGCCCACCTGTTCAAGGCGAGTCGGCAGATGCTCGACGATGCCAAGGCGCTGCAGAGCTACATCGACAGTCGCGCTCGCTACGGCCTGAACATGGCGGAAGAGGCTCAGTTGCTCTACGGAAACGGCACGGGTGCCAACCTGCAGGGTCTCGTGACTGTTGCTCAGCTGTATGCACCGCAGGCCGGCCTGACGGTGGTGGGTGAGCAACGGATCGACCGTCTGCGCCTGGCGCTGCTGCAAGCTGAGCTGGCCGATTTCCCCTCGGATGGCATCGTGCTGAATCCCATCGACTGGGCAGCGATCGAGCTCACTAAAGACGGTGAGGGCCGCTACATCATCGGCCAGCCGCAGGAAGGTACGAACGCAAAACTCTGGAACCGCCCGGTGGTGTCCACTCAAGCGATGACGCAGAACGACTTCCTCGTCGGTGCGTTCAAGCTCGGCGCACAGATCTTCGACCGCATGGAAATCGAAGTGCTCATCTCGACCGAGAACGACAAGGACTTCGAGAACAACATGGCGACGATCCGCGCCGAGGAGCGCCTGGCGTTCGCGATCTACCGCGACGAAGCGTTCGTCACTGGTCCGCTGGTGACGCCTTAACCTTTCCGCAACGCGGCGCCAGAAATGGCGCCCCACTGGAGTACTCCAATGGCACGTAAACAGGAAGCACCAGCAGCCACGACTGAGGCGAAGAATCCGGTCTCGACCCTTGATTCCAGCAGCGGCGAGCCTGGAGCTGGCCATTCGCGTCTTTCGCCTGGCGGTGAGCGCGTTCAAGATCCTGGCGATGCGGGCGCCCCCGCAGCTGTTCCAGGTCCATCGGAAGGAACGGTCTCGGCAACGTCAGAGGGGCAGGCAGTTCCGGGCACTGATGCTGCAACAGACGAGCAGGGTGGCAACTCCAGCCTCCCCACTATTGGCGGTGCTGCAACCGAAGGAACCAGCCTGGCTGCGTCAGACTTGGCGGATAGGGAGTATGTGATGGCCGACCTCGAGGCTGCAGTGCGGCTTACGCTGCGCAAGGCGAGCCAGGGAGTAGGAAATGGCTGATCCATCGCTGGCCCTGCAAGAGGCGATCTTCACCAGGCTTCAGACTGAGGTCAGTTGCCCGATCTACGACGGGGCGCCGCTGAACGCGGATATGCCCTACGTATCCATCGACCGTGAGGTTTCGGTCAATAGCACTCCGATCTCGGGCCGCAAGCGCGAAACGCGCCTGCTGTACTTGTCTGTCTGGTCCGATGCCGTCGGCCAGGCTGAGGTCAAGTGCATCAACGGCGAGGTGATCGCCGCATTGGACGAGCGCCCACTGCCGCTGGAGGTCGGCCGCGCTGTCTCGGTCCGTGTCATCCAGTCGGATGCCCAGCGCGACGCCGACGGCGTTACCTACCAGGGCTCGATCACGGTCCGCGTGATTACTACCCACTGAGTCAACCACCGGCCGCGCCGCGGCTTTATCCAATGTGCCTTTGGAGGATTCCCCATGGCCGAAGACAACCTCAATACAGCCGCCGGCTGCCGCCTGGCCATTGGCAGCAAAACCGGCGCCGAAACCGTAACCGAGTACAAGGCCGACACCTACGTTGATGTAGGCGAGATCGAAGACCTTGGCGAGTTCGGCGACACGTTCAACCCCGTGAACTTCACCTCACTGCGTGATGGCCGGGTACGCAAGTACAAGGGAACCGCGGATGCTGGCGATATGACCATGGTCGTGGGTCTGGACAACGGAGACGTTGGGCAGAAGGCGGTGGCCGTTGCCCACAAGGACCGCTCCAAGGGTAATTACAACATCAGGATCACGCTGAACGACGGTGACCCAGGCGCATCTCCACCGGTCCTGCCGACAACGTACTACTTCGGTGTGAAGGTGATGAACAACAAGGTGGCTGCTGGTTCTGCCGACAACGTTGTGCGTCGCAACGTCACGCTGGGCATCAACACCGACATCCTCGAAATTCTGCCTGGCCCCGCCAACCCTTGATAGATGGGGCTTCGGCCCCGTCCCCTGCTGAGAGAAGCCCATGAGCGAAGCTCTGTATGGCACCACCACCTTAGTGGTTGGTGCACGAACCTACACCCTGCGCCCAACCCTCGAGGCGGCCCTGCTGATTGAAAGCCGATTCGGCGGTCTGCGAGGCGCGCTTGAATCGATGCGACTGATGAGTATCGGTGCCAGCGCCGACATAATCGTCGCCGGCGCCAGCCTGCAGGCTGACCAGCATGCCCAGGTCGCTGCCGAAGTATTCCAGACCGGCGTGGCCAAAGTCTCAGCCAAACTGACCGACTTCATCACCGTGCTGCTCAATCCGGTACCGCCGAGCGTGGTCGCCCGGGGAAAGGGCGGGGCGGACAGCACAGCGCCGTAAAGGATGGTAGCTACGTCGACTATTTGTTCGGCGTGGCCACCGGCTGGCTTGGCTGGCCGCCTGACACGGCGTGGCGTACGCCCATCCCACAACTCATGCTGGCGCTCGATGCACGTCTCGACTGGACCGGACGCGGCCAGGCCCAAACCTCAGCGTCTGACCAGGGGCAGGCACCGCGCAGACCCGGCAACGTTGCTGACAAGTTGAAGGCCTTCTTCCGAGGCCGGCAGCAAGAGTAAGTCTCCGCCTACGGGCGTTTTTTTTGTGCTTGGAGAATTGCATGGCCGATCAACAAGTCCAGGGGATGCTGGTCCAGATCGAGGCCACCACGGCGCAGCTTCGCCGCGAACTGGCGAACGCCGACCAAGTGGTGGCGCGAAGCACGCAGGCGATCGACCGCAACCTGGCCACCGTCGATTCGGCCTTCGATAGGGCTGGGGCGGCAGCTCAGTCAGCTGGCGTGCTGATGCGCGGCGCGCTCGCGGCCGTAGCCGGTGCGGGGTTGATCGGCGGCATCATTAAGCAAGTCGACGCCTACGGGCAGATGTCCGACCGGATGAAAGCTGCCGCCGGTAGCGCGTCCGAGTATCAGGTGGTGCAGGAGCGCCTGCTGCGCACAGCCCAGGAAACCTACCGCCCGCTGGCCGAAGCGCAGGAGCTGTACATCCGCACGGCTGACGTGATGCGCAGTCTGGGTTTCAACACCAAACAGACACTCGATATCACCGACAGCTTCAGCTTCCTGCTGGTGACCAACGCCGCATCGGCCGACAAGGCTGGCTCGGCACTCGACGCGTACTCCAAGGCGTTGCAGACAGGCAAAATCGACGCTGACGGGTGGGTATCCATCCAGAGTGCTATGCCCACCATAGTCGATGCCATCGCTGCCGGTATCAGGAAGTGGTGGACCGGCTGAACGAGGCTCGGGCCGCTGGCGGCGACCTGGCCCCCGTCCTGCGCGAGGTCGGCGACCGGCTGAATCTGCCAGTGGGCACGGTGCAGAAGTGGATCACCCAGGCCGGTGCTGTCAGCGATGCCGACCAACGCTCTGCCCTGATCGCTGAGACACTGCGAGTGCTCACCGGTGTGACCGATGAGAACACCGCTTCGACCCAGGAGAACAATGCCGCCAAGGCGGGAATGAGCGCTGCAGGTCAGACGTACCTGGAAACCCTGCAGAAGCAGTTGGCGGGCCTGCAAGATAATGGCGATGCGATCAAAATAGCCAACCGGCATATCGCCGAGAATGCCGACCTGACCGAAACCGACCGAAAGGCGATTCTCTCGGCGGCCAATGCGATCGAGGCGCAGAAGAAGGCGAACAAGGACGCCACCGCCAGTAGCAAGGACAGAACCAAGGCTCTAAGGGACGAGATCAAGGCGCTGGATGCGATCATTGACCGCGCCCTGCCGGAGCGCAAGCGCCTGGGTGACCTGAAGGAGGGTATCGAAGGCCTGCGCAAGGCCCAGGCCAAAGGGAAGATCACCGCTGCCGAGATGGAGCTCGGTATTAAGAACCTCAACACCGCCTATGCAGACGGAACGATCCAGAAGCGTACCGAAGCTGAGCGTAAGCTGGCCGAGCAACGGCGCAATAGTGCCGAGGCCTATCGCAAGGCGATGGAGGTGGTGTTACAGACACGGCAGGACGCGATCAATGCCGACGTGGCTGGTGTCGGCATGGGAGATGACCAACGCGAGCAGGCCGACCGCCTGAACGCCGTGCGGCAGAAGTACGCCGAGGCGCGGCGGCAGTTGGAGGAGCAGCAGGAGGACGTATCCCGTCGCCTGAGCCAGGACGCCTATCAGCAGCGCTTGGCAGACCTGGCCGACTACCAGGTGCGGGAGCTGCAGATGGAGGTCGACGGCTTTGAGGCGCGCCTGCAGGCCCAGCGTGACTACCGTAACGGTGCCAAGCGAGCCTGGGCCAACATCCAGTCCGACGCGGCCAACGTGGCTGGCGCCACTGACGACATGCTCACCACCGGATTCAATACAGCACGTGATGCGGTGGCTGAGTTCGCTCGGACGGGGAAGGCCAACTTCAAGGACTTTGCCACCAGCGTGATCTCAGATATGGCCAGGATTGCCAGTCAGCAGGCTGCGAGCTCGCTACTGAGCGGGTTGGTCGGCTTTGGCGTCTCTGCCGTGGGCAATTACTTCGGCGGTGGGGGAGGAAACGGTATGGCAGCTGGCTCTGCCGGAGCAGTCTCTTCCAATCTTGGCGCATCGCAAGCAGGTTACGGCAGCAAATATTTTCCGCAGGCGTTGGGCGGCGCTTGGTCAGGCGGCGTGCAAATGTTCGCCAAGGGCGGTGCGTTCACCAATACCGTACTGACCAGGCCCACAGCCTTTGGCATGGCCAACGGCGGGTTGGGCGTAGCCGGTGAGGCTGGGCCTGAGGCCATCATGCCATTGGCGCGCGGTTCGGATGGATCGTTAGGCGTGCAGGTGGTAGGCGGCTCCGGCGGAGGATCGACCATTGTTCAAGTCACTGTGCCAGTCGCAGTGACTCTGGAGGACCGCAGCGCGGATGGTATGGAGTTAGATAGCACTGCGCTGCAGCAGACAATGGAGCGGCAAATGCAGGGGGTCGCTGAGCGAGCGATCGCAGTGTCGTGGCGTCCTGGCGGAGTGAGTCACCGCAACAGCACGGGGAGGCTCTGATGGCGATCGAGACATTTACCTGGGTCCCTGATGATGAGGCCAGCGGTGACAGCACACTGCGCACCAGAAAATCGCCGTTTGGCGACGGATATGTCCAGGTGTCGAGTGATGGGCTGAATGGCGAGTCGGACAGCTGGGCCCTTTCATTCGGCGGGCTGGCCGATGAGATCCAGCCCGCTATTGCGTTCATACGTCGCCATCGAGGCGCCAAGTCGTTCCTTTGGACCAACCCCGAAGGCGCGCTCGGCATGTACCGCTGCGAAACATTCCGTCAGCAGCGAAAGCCAGGGGGCCTCGTGCTGCTGACGGCAACCTTCGAGAGAGCGTACCACCCATGAGTTTGATCACTCAGTTGCAAAAGCTGGAGCCTGGCGCGGAGATTCTGTTATTCGAGCTGGATGGCTCGGACTTCGGCGCGGACACTCTGTGGTTCCACGGGCACGCGATACCGCACACGCCTGAGGAACTGGCAGCGGCAGGCGCGAACGCCGACCAGCTGCCCGCCAAGTCGATTTGGTGGCAGGGCAATGAGTACGGAGCCTGGCCCATGCAGATTGACGGTATCGAGGCGAACTCGGACGGCACCGCCGTGCGGCCCACGCTGACGGTCGGTAACGTCAACGGCAGGATTACAGCGTTGTGCCTGGCCTTCGACAACCTGCTCGAGTTCAAGCTGACCATACGTCACACCATGGCGCGCTACCTGGACGCGGTAAATTTCCCAAGCGGTAACCCCGACGCTGATCCGACCGAGGAGGCGATTGAGGTCTGGTACATCGATCAGAAGGTGTCCGAGAACGGCACCACGGTTGCATGGGAGTTGGCCAGCGGCGACGTGAACTTCCCGGGTGTGAAATGGGAGTGGCGCCCAGGCTCCGTCGAGCAGGAATATATCCAGGGCATTCCTGCGATCGAGAACGAGACCACCGTCAATGTTGAACTGCGCAGCGACAACCCGTTCACCCGCGCCCTGAGCAACACCCAGCTTTCGGCCGTGCGTGTGCGCATGGCTTGGCCGCGCCTGGCTCAGCAGGACAGTAGTGGTAACACCAATGGCTACCGCATCGAGTACGCCATCGATATCGCAACCGATGGTGGCGCCTGCGTCGAGGCGCACCTGGGCGCGGTGGACGGCAAGACCACCAATGGCTACCAGCGCTCGGTACGCGTCAACCTGCCCAAGGCAACCTCCGGCTGGATGCTGCGGGTGCGCCGGATCACCCCGAACGCCAATAGCGGCACCATTGCGGACACGATGACCATCGCTGGCTACACCGAGATCATCGACCAGAAGCTGCGTTACCCGAACACCGCGCTGCTGTACATCGAGTTCGACGCCCAGCAGTTCCAGAACATCCCCGCCGTGACCTTGAAGTGCAAGGCCAAGCGTTGGCCCGTGCCCAGCAATTACGATCCGGTGGCCCGCACCTACAGCGGTGTATGGGATGGCACCTTCAAGCAGGCCTGGACCAACAACCCGGCGTTCGTGACCTATGGGGTTTGTGTAGAGGACCGTTTCGGCCTGGGTAAGCGCATCAAGCCGTGGATGGTCGACAAGTGGGAGATGTACCGCATCGCCCAGTATTGCGACCAGCGGGTGCCGAATGGCGTCGGCGGTCAGGAACCGCGTTTCCTGTGCGACATGAACTTGCAGGGGCGCGCCGAAGCCTGGACGCTGCTGCGCGACCTGTCGGCCATCTACCGGGGCATGGTGTACTGGGCTCACGGCTCGCTGTTCATGCAGGCGGACATGCCGCGCGCCCAGGACATCGACTACGTGTTCACCCGGGCCAACGTCATCGACGGAGAGTTCGTCTATGGTGGCGCCGAGCGTAACACCCATTACAGTCGGGCCCTGGTCAGCTACGACAACCCGGCGAACAACTACGACACTGACGTCATCCCGGTGACCGACAACGCGCTTCAGCGCCGGTACCGCGACCGTCCGATCGAGATCTCGGCCATCGGTTGCACCCGTGCCTCCGAGGCCCAGCGCCGCGGCAAGTGGGCGCTGCTGAGCAACAGCCAGGACCGCACCGTCACCTTCAAGACCGGTATGGAAGGGCGCATTCCGCTGCCTGGCTACGTCATTCCCGTCGCTGACGAACTGGTTGCTGGCCGTCCGAACGGGGGCCGGATTTCGGCGGCTGCCGGCCGCGTGGTGACCCTGGACCGTGACACGCCGATCAAGGCTGGCGACCGGCTGATCTTGAACCTGCCGAACGGTACCGCCCAGGCCCGCACGGTGCAATCGGTCGTCGGCCGCGCAGTGACGGTGACCACCGCGTATGGCGTGCAGCCCGAGCCGGAACTGCAGTGGGCAATCGACTACGACGACCTGGCGGTGCAGCTGTTCCGGGTGCTGAAGACCACGCGCACCCAGGAGGGTGAGTACGAGATCACTGCGCTCGAGTTCAACCCGAGCAAGTTCGCTGCCATCGACACCGGCGCCAAGCTGGACGAGCACCCGATCAGCGTTATTCCGGTGACCACCGTGCAGCCGCCGGCAAGTGTTACTCTGTCGTCCGCCCACATGATCGACCAAGGTATCGCGGTCAGCACCATGACCATCGCCTGGCCGGCAGTGGAGGGCGCTGTCGCCTACGACGTGGAGTGGCGCAAGGACAACGGTAACTGGGTCCGCCTGCAGCGCACCGGCGCAACCTCGGTAGACGTGGTCGGCATTTACGCGGGTGCCTACCTGGCACGCGTACGCGCTGTGAGCTCGTTCGACATCACGTCGATCTGGAAAAGCTCGACCCTGACGCAACTGAATGGCAAGGAAGGCCTGCCGCCTTCGGTCACCTTCCTCGACACCGAGAGCCTGCTGTTTGGCATCGGCATCAAGTGGGGCTTCCCTGCTGGTGCCGAAGACAGCCAGCGTACCGAGCTGTGGTACAGCGAGGGTACCGACCTGGGCCAGGCTACCAAGCTGGCCGACCTGGCCTACCCGCAGAACGAATACGTGATGCAGGGCCTGCGCGCGGGCCAGCGGTTCTACTTCTGGGCGCGCCTGGTGGATCGCACTGGAAACCTGGGGCCTTTCTTCCCGATCGCTCCGACTGTGGTCTCTGGCATGGCCAGCGACGACGCCGGCCCGATCTTGGAGCAGATCAAGGATCGGATCACCGAGAGCGAGTTGGGCAAGGAGCTGACCAGCCGTATCGACCTGATCGACATGAACGGCCCTGGCTCGGTGAACGAGCGCCTGGGCGAGGTGCGCAGCGAGCTGAACGAGCAGATTGTCGAGGTCAACAACTCGGTCAATCAGGTGCAGAGCGATCTGCAGGAACAGATCGACAACATCGCCGACCTGGTCGACTCGATGCCCTACAAGCCAGACCAGGCCTACACCGCTGGTCAAAGCGTGCTGGGCGAGAACGGCAAGCTGTACCAGGCGAAGGTCGCTGTGCCCACCGGTAATCCGCCGCCGAACGACACCTACTGGACCGACATCGGCCAGGCGGTGCAAACGGCGAATGGCATGGCCGCCCGCGTGCAGACCGTGGAAACCAAGGTGCAGACCTTGGAAGGCACCACCAGCGCGCAGTCCCAGCAGATCACGGGCCTGCAGTCGAGCTTGACTACCACCAACGGCAACGTCGCTGCAGCGCAGCAGGCCGCCCAGGACGCGGCAACGCTGGCTGGCGGCAAGGGTAAGGTTATCGTACAGTCGGCTGCGCCGCCGGTCGCTGATCGCTTGGCGCAGAACCTCTGGATCGACACCACGGGCAACGCGAACACACCGAAGCGCTGGAACGGTTCGGCATGGGTAGCGGTGACCGATAAGGTGGCCACCGATGCTGCGGCAGCTGCGCAGTCGGCCCTGACCCAACTGGCGGGTAAGGCAGATGCCACTGCGGTGCAGAGCCTGACCACCCGGGTAACGGATGCCGAGGGCAAACTGACCAGCCAGGGCCAGTCCATCACTGGCCTACAGGGCAGCCTGACCACGACCAATCAGAACGTCACCGCAGCACAGCAGGCGGCCCAGGCTGCTGCTGACGCCGCCGGCGCCAAGGGCAAGGTGCTGTACCAGTCGACCGCGCCGGCAGTGGCTGACCGGTTGAACCAGAACCTTTGGATCGACACGACCAGCAATGCCAACACGCCAAAGCGCTGGAACGGTAGCGCCTGGGTGGCTGTGACGGACAAGGTGGCAACGGACGCCGCTGCAGCTGCTCAGTCCGCTCTGAACCAGGTTGCAATGAAGGCGGATGCATCGACGGTCCAGGCGCTGACCAACGAGGTTACCCGGCAAGGCCAGGACATCACGGCGGCCGGACAGGCCATT
>NZ_BCBH01000055.1:0-18188 GCF_001320525.1 Pseudomonas sp. NBRC 111131
AAACAGGGGCAAAGAGTTTCTGCGCCCATTGAAAATGATCACGAGTGGAGCTGAGAAATGCGGCTGATGTAAGTTTGGACATAGGCGTCCAATTCGCCTATGGAGGCTCGCTCAAGCGCTTGCTGGTGCAGCCTTGAGGTGACGCTCAGCGCCTCCAGATTCGACTCTTCGTCGCCGGCCAGACCCTTGAAGTATTCGGCGTGCTGCTTGCTCTGAAGAAGGCCGAACCGCGCCAGACTCGATTTTCGTTTTCGCAGCGCCTCCAGCACCTGTGCCGAAGGCGTCAGGGTGCAGTTTTCGACCTTGTCTCGCTGTGATTGGACGGCCTCGGTATGGAGGTCGCCAGCGTGGCTTCGATCCAGCAACGCGCCGAGTGGCTGAATGCTCTCCAACAAGTCGCAAGCCCAGGTTTTCAAATCGGTGTTCTGTCCTTCCCTCAGCAGTTGCAGCCCGGGTCGACGACCTTCTTTGGCGACCTTGAGGAAATTTTGATCGGCATGCAGTTGCTCATCACTGCTCAGTCGCGGACTGTCCTGCAACGCGCAAAACAACAAAAACGCATCGAGAAAGCGCATTTGGACAAGATCCATTCCCGCTGGCATAAATGGATTGATGTCCAGGCAGCGCACTTCCACGTATTGAATGCCCCGTGACAACAACGCCTGAAGCGGTCTTTCGCCGATATCTGTCACCCGTTTGGGGCGGATACTGGCGTAGAACTCGTTTTCAATCTGCAGCGTGTGAGTGCTCAGCTGCACTCGTTCGCCCGCCTGGTGAGTCCCCATTTCCTCATAGCCTGGGTGGGGCGTGGAGACCGCACGGTGTAACATTTCCATGTAATTGCCAAGGGTGTCATAACTCGGATTGAGGTCGGATTGGGCTCGGCTTTGATAACCCAGATCGCTCATGCGCAAGCTGGTGGCAAAGGGCAGGTAGAGAGTGTGCTCATCGAGCCGTTCGAGTGCGTGCGCGCTTCCCTTGAGAAAGCTGGACTCCACCGCTGGGGAGGCGCCGAACAGATACATCAGCAACCAGCTGTAGCGTTTGAAATTACGAATCAGGGCCATATAGCACGCTGACTGATAATCCTGCAGGGCCTGCGTATCACCTTCCTCCCGTTGCAGAAGCGCGAAGAGCGCTTCGGGCATCGAGAAGTTGTAATGAATGCCGGCAATGCACTGCATTTTTTTGCCATAGCGCAAGGCCAATCCTTTGCGGTAAAGATATTTCAACTGCCCTGTATGTGAAGTGCCGTAAAAGGCGATCGGTATGTTTTCTTCTTCCGGGAGGGGGCATGGCATGGACAAGCTCCACAGAAATTCCCCTTCAAGGTTGCTGCAAGCGAATCGGTGGATTTGCTCCAGGCAGGCCAAGGATTCCACTGCCCCCGGCATGGCCGGAGTGATGAATTCCAGCAAGGATTCGGAGTAGTCGGTGGTTATCTGCGGATGGGTAAGTGCCGAACCCAGTGCGACAGGGTGCGGTGTCAGTGCAAGGAGTCCCTCGCAATCCACGCGCAAACATTCGCGCTCAATCCCTCTCAGGCATTGACTCAACAGGTCGTAATGGGCCGGTTGCGCCAGCAGCCTTTGTCGACGAAACAGAAGATCACTCAAGGGTCATTCCTGCGCACACAGTTGGGTTGATGAGACCGGTTGTCCTGCTGTTCCAGTCTTTTTTCGGGTCACGCGGTCCACCAGATACACCAGCCCGTGATAATCGATCCCGCCATGCTGGCTCAGGCCAATCTCACAAGTGCGACTGGTGGAAATGCCTTCGCTGCAGTACTGCACCGCATCTTTCAGAGTGCGCAGTGAATGTGCATTCAGTTCGGGAGTGGTGAAGCCCTTGTCGCCGGCAAACCCGCAGCAATGAATGCCTTCGGGGATGACCACGTTGTTGCTGCATTTGCGCGCCAGATCGATCAGCGCCTGGCTTTCACCAAGGTGCTGGGTGCTGCAGGTGACATGCACCGCGATGGGCGCTTCCTGCGGCGTGAACTGCAGTCGATCCATCAGGTGCGTACGAATGAAACGTACCGGGTCGTACAGGTCCAGGCGTACTTCGCCCAGGTCCTGGATCAGGCGCAACGTGCAGGGGCTGGTGTCGCAGTAGATCGGGTCGAGTCCGCCACGGCTGGCGTGGCGCAGAGCGCCAATCAGTTCCTGGCGTTTGTGTTCGGCCTGTTCAGCATAACCCTTAGAGGCGAACGGCTGGCCACAGCAGAGGTTGTCCAGGTTGTCCGGGAAGACCACCTGGTAACCGGCTTTTTCCAGCAGGCCGCGGGTCTTGTCGCACAGCGACATTTGTTCCTTGTCGCCCGCCGCCGGCCCCATCGCCCGTGAAACGCATGCGGCCAGGTACACCACGCGCGGGCGTTCGTCGCTCACTGTCGGGCTGAAGCGAATGGCTTTTTCCGGCTGTGGTATGGCGTTGGTCCATTGCGGAACCTGGCCTTTGGACAAGCGCGTCAAGGTTGCGGATAACTTTGCCAGGCGTGGCGCACCCAGCAACATCCGTGCGCCATTGGCCACGTGCAGGGTGAAACGCGCACCTTGCAGCGCCGTGGCGAAATTTCCCTCCAGCCAGTTGGCAGTTTTCTTATGGGTGGCGTGCTGGCCACGAAGCTTTTTCACCAGCTCGCCGGTGTTGATTCCTACAGGGCAGCGTTGCGCACAAAGACCGGTGGCGGCGCAGGTGTCGATGCCCTGGTATTCGTAGGCCGCTTCGAGTTCGCGGGTGTCGACCCCGGCGCGTTTCTTCGCCTGGATGTCCCGCCAGATCACGATCCGCTGGCGCGGGCTCAAGGTCAGGCCTTTGGAGGGGCAGACCGGCTCGCAGAAGCCGCATTCGATGCACTTGTCGATGATCTCGTCGGCGGCCGGCAGCGGTTTCAGATGCTTGAGGTGGATTTGCGGGTCTTCGCTGAGCACCACGTCCGGATTGAGAATGCCGTTGGGATCGAGCAGGCGCTTGAGCTGCCACATCAACTGGTAGGCGTCGCTGCCCCATTCCAGTTCGACGAAGGGTGCCATGTTGCGCCCGGTACCGTGCTCGGCCTTGAGCGAACCGCCGAACTTGACAGCCACCAGTTGCGCCACGTCGTCCATGAACGCCTGGTAGCGTGCGACTTCTTCCGCGCTGTTGAAGCCCTGGGTGAAGACGAAGTGCAGATTGCCTTCCAGTGCGTGTCCGAAAAGGATCGCTTCGTCGTAGTGATGTTTGTCGAACAGCTCGATCAGCCGGTTCACGCCGAGGGCCAGTTGTTCCACCGGGAAGGTCACGTCCTCGATGATCACCGTGGTTCCGGTTTTGCGCACCGCGCCGACGGCGGGGAAGGTGTCCTTGCGGATCGCCCAGAGCCGGGCGTTTTCCAGCGGGTCTTCGGTGAAATCGATTTGCTTCTCTACCGGGAACGAAGACAGCGACGCCATGATCTGCGCCAGCTGTTCCTGCAACAACGAGGTAGATGCCGCGCGGGATTCGATCAGCAGGGCGCAGGCATTGTTCGACAGCTGTTGTACGAAAGCGTGCATGCCGGGCTTGTTCTGCACCGAGCGCAAGCTACGGCGGTCCAACAACTCTACCGCTGACACCGGTTGGCTTTTGAGCACGGTGACGGCGTTGCAGCAGGTTTCCACATCCGGGAATACGATCAGCGCCGAGGCCTTGTTCGGGTGATCGATCACCGTGTCGTAGGTCACTGCGCTGATGAAGCCGAGGGTGCCTTCGGAGCCCACCAGCAAGTGGCTCAGGATATCCACAGGTTCGTCATAATCCACCAGGGCGTTGAGTGACAGGCCGGTGGTATTTTTCAGACGGTATTTGTGGCAAATTCTCGCGGCCAGTTCGGCATTGGCGCGGGTCTCGCGGCCCAAGGTCGCGAGGCGCTCCAGCAGGTCGCCATGACTGGCGCGAAACGCCGCGATACTGGTGGCGTCTTCGGTATCGAGACGGCTGCCGTCGGCCAGCACCAGACGAATGCCGGCCAGGGTGTGATAGGTGTTTTGCGCCGTGCCGCAGCACATGCCGCTGGCATTGTTGGCCACGATGCCGCCGATTTTGCAGGCGTTGATCGAGGCCGGGTCCGGGCCGATCTTGCGCCCGAACGGTGCCAGCCAGGCATTGGCCTGCGCGCCGATCACCCCCGGTTGCAAGCGGATCTGTGTGCCTTGGCCACGGATCTCGCGACCGTTCCAGTTATCCCCAAGCACGATCAACACCGAATCGCTGATGGCTTGCCCGGACAGGCTGGTGCCGGCGGCGCGGAAGGTCACGGGAACCCGGTCGCGCTGTGCCAATTGCAGCAGCGCCACCACTTCATCTTCGGACTCGACGCGAATCACCAGTTGCGGAATCAGGCGATAGAAGCTGGCATCCGTTCCGAAAGCCAGGATGGACAGATCGTCATCGAATCGCCGCGCACGCGGAATTATTGTATTTACAGCTTCACGAAATCTGACAGGCAGGCTCACAGATCCTCCGGCGAGGTGGGGCAGGGCAATGACTCATCTCAGTGGCAACAAGCCCCTGGTTGAGCAGGCCTGCATTTTTGTGATCGTTGTATCGATCTTCGTTCGTTTTTCCTGGAACACCGGGCCTTTGACGGCTTGGGTGTAAACACGGCCATTAGCCGGTTGCAGAGAGATTGAAGGGCGATTGCAGGTAGGGTGATGATCCTTGTTCCAGATCATGCAGGTATCGCGCAGCGGGAGGGTAATAGCCTGGTACTACGATGCGTTGCGCGTTCGAAGTTCCAGACCCGTCGTGGTGATGGAGGTATTTCCTGACGGGTTGTAAACGCTAAAAAAACGCTGGGCAAAATCCCGCCAAGGGTCATAATGAAACGCTCTAATTCAATCACTGTATCGCACTGATTACCCAAAAAACACGGAATGTCCAAGAGGGTTGCGCTCTCCCTTTAATGCACGCATTAACCTGTGGGGTGATGTGAAATGCTTAAGCGCATTTTTGTCAGCATCATTGGTATAGGGGTTGCCGGAGCTGTATTGTTCGGAATTTACGCTTGGCATCCGGAAATCGGATCCATTACACCCCCGACCAGGAACCTATTCCCTTCGGACATGGTCGAGCACGGCAAAATCATGGCCGCTGCCGGTTACTGCCGTACTTGTCAAACTACCCCGGGTGGTCAGGAGTACGCGGGTAACTATCAGATGAACACCCAGTTCGGTGCCATCTACTCCAGCAACATCACTCCGGCCCCTGACACGGGTATCGGTCGTTGGTCAGAAGAGGCGTTTATCCGCGCCATGCGTGCCGGTGTCAGCCGCGATGGTCATCACTTGTTGCCGGCGTTCCCGTTCGAGCACTTCAATAAAATGACGAATGACGTTATCAAGGCTGTCTATGCCTTCCTCATGTCATCCGTGCCGGCGATCAATCAGCAGAAGAAGGAAAACGGTATTCCGTTTCCGATCAATCTTCGCTTTCTGCAAGCAGGCTGGAAACTGCTGTTCGCCAACACCGATCCGTTTGAAAAGCGTAGCGACAAGTCTGAGGAATGGAACCGCGGTGCCTATTTGGCCCAGGGAATCAGCCACTGCGGTGCCTGCCATACGCCACGTAATGCGCTGGGGGGCGAAAAATACAGTCACATGTAAGAAGGCGCATCGATTGACGGCTGGGTCGCACCATCGCTGACCCGCACCAGCATGTCGCCGCTGCCTTGGCGAGTGCAGGACTTCCATGAATACCTGCGTACTGGCAACTCTCTATTCCACGGCAGTGCCGCTGGCCCGATGGCGCCTGTCGTGCATGAGGGCTTGTCTGCCTTGCCTGACGCGGATATCAAAGCGTTGAGTGTTTACTTTGGCGAGTTGGCGGGTGACAACAACAACGAACCAGCGGCCAGTCCTAAACTCCAGACCGCTGACCAGGCACAGCACAAGACCACAGACTTGCGGATCGATCATGGTGCCCGGCTGTATAACAGCACCTGTTCTGCTTGCCACTACAGCAGTAGCCAGCTGGTGAAAGGTCGTCCGTTGCTGGCCCTGGGCAGCGCTACTCATCTTGACGACCCGAGTAATCTGATCAACGTCATACTCGATGGCTTCAGAAGCGATCAAGGGATTCGCGGTGTGGTCATGCCTCAGTTCCGCGAAGCGCTCAATGATGACGACATAACAGCCATTGCCACTTACCTGCGACAAACGGCGAATGAACAGCCATGGCCGATCTGAAACAGAAA
Organism: Pseudomonas sp. NBRC 111131; assembly: GCF_001320525.1. Classification (NCBI taxonomy): domain Bacteria; kingdom Pseudomonadati; phylum Pseudomonadota; class Gammaproteobacteria; order Pseudomonadales; family Pseudomonadaceae; genus Pseudomonas; species Pseudomonas sp. NBRC 111131. The sequence goes on from NZ_BCBH01000055.1 coordinate 6,215, forward strand.
GTCGCTGAGATTCGTCGTCAGCCCCGGTTTGAGCATTAATTCGCGGGAGGAGTGAGCCATGGCCAGGTTTATGTTGAACGGCAAGCCAACAGTTGCCGACGTGGACACAGACATGCCTCTTCTGTGGGTTATCCGTGACGAATTGAACATGACCGGCACCAAGTTCGGTTGCGGTATTGGTGCCTGCGGTGCTTGCACCGTACACGTTGGTGGCCGAGCCACCCGTTCCTGTATCACGCCTGTCTCCGCCGTGGTGGGTGCCAGTGTCACCACCATCGAAGGCTTGTCCGAGCAAGGCAATCATCCGTTGCAGGTGGCCTGGCATAAATTGCAGGTACCACAGTGTGGCTACTGCCAGCCTGGTCAGATCATGCAGGCCGCCGCGCTGCTGAGCGACTTTCCCGATCCGACCGATGCAGATATCGATGCGGTGATGAGTGGCAACGTCTGCCGCTGCATGACTTACGTACGCATCCGCAAAGCGATTCATAAAGCGGCTGCTGCAATGAGGCAGGAGGTCAACGATGAGCGCGCTGTTTAATACGGGCGGACCAACAGGCATGACTCGCCGTGGCTTTCTGGTTGCCATGACCCTGGCGGGGCTCAGCTTTGGCTTTCCACGCGGCGTGTTAGCGGCCATGGATCCTGCGACGACCGATGACGCGGCGCTACCCAGTGAAGGCGCAATCTACGAACCTTCGGTGTGGTACTCCATCGACAACGCCGGCAAGGTCAAGGTCAAGGTCAACATCATTCGGGTCGAAATGGGCCAGCACGTGGGGTACTTCCATCGCCCGAATCCTTGCGGACGAATTGGAGGTGTCTTGGGAAAATGTGGAAATCGTCCATGTGGACAGTGCCAGGAAATGGGGCCTGATGGTGACCGGCGGGAGTTGGTCGGTGTCCCAGAGCTGGCCGGTTTACTGTCAGGCCGGTGCTGCCGGACGGGTGGCATTGATTGAAGCTGCTGCCAAAAAATGGGGCGTTTCGCCCGATTCCTGTGTGGCCCGCGGCGGTAGGGTGGTTTGCGGAAAACAGGAAATTTCCTACGCCGAACTGGTCACCTTGGGCGTGACCCGTGAGTTCAGCGAAGCGGAGCTGAAAGCGCTGCCACTGAAGGCCGATGCCGACCTGAGGCTGGTGGGTAAACCGGTCACTTCGCTGGACATTGCCAACAAAACCACGGGTGACGCCGTCTTCGGTATCGACGCCAGAGTTGAGGGCATGGTGTATGCCAGCCCGTTGCTGCCACCGACCCGATATGGTGTTGGCGCTGACGCCGAATTGACCCAGTTGCCGAGATGTCACTGACCTAGGCTGATTCCTCGAAAAACATTGGTTGTGCAGAGTTTGTGCTGATTTAGAGGTGGGGCAGTCTTACGTCGGCACGTGGGTCAATTCGGCATCGCCCTCAAGAAGGCTGACCTTTGTGGATGCCCCATTGTCCTATAGCGGCTCGATTTTCCTATCGGTTAGCGAGACATCCAGCCTATCGTTGCCACGAGGTCTTCGTCACTGCAGTCACTGCAGAGCCCACGTGGTGGCATGACACTCAATCCATTCACTACGTTTTTGAGTAGTGCCTCTTGCCCTTGAGCAAGGCGAGGTTTCCACGCAGCTGCATCACCTTTCTTGGGCGCGTTTGGGAGTTGGCCGTTGTGGCACATGGCGCAGGATTTTGCGAATACGGCCTCAGGCTCTTGAGCTGCCTGGGCAGAAGCAATCATGAAGGCTGTAGCGGCAATCAGCAGTGTTTTTCTCATAGATGATCCTCTTGTTGTTGTTCAGAAATTGTCTTTCCACTTGCGCATTGCAGCGAAGCATTCCTCGGCGGATCTGATGGTCAGCCCCGCGTGACGTTCGATAGCCTCAACGATCTTCGCTTCCCGTACGCGGAGGAACGGGTTAAATGCACGCTCAACGCCGATTCGGGTCGGTAAGGTGCACTCACCGCGGTCACGGATTTCGCAGACCTCGGCCAAGCGCTCGGCGATTTGCTGATTGTCTGGGTCAACAGCCAATGCAAAACGCAGGTTGGAGAGGGTGTACTCGTGTGCACAGTAGACTTGCGTCTGCTCCGGTAGCGCTGCAAGGCATTCGAGCGAGGTCAGCATCTGCAGCGGCGTACCCTCGAACAGGCGCCCACAACCGGCGCTGAACAGCGTGTCGCCGCTGAACAGCACATTCTCATCAACCAGGTGGTAAGCCAAGTGTCCGGAAGTATGGCCAGGCACCCCGATCACGTTGATGGTACGTCCCAATACCTGGATCAGATCACCATCCTTGAGTGGCCGATCCCTATAGGGGATCGGCTCGTTTTCCGGGCCATGGACGAGAAGGTCGAAGGCAGACTTCAGCTTCTCGATACCGCCCACATGGTCACTGTGGTGGTGAGTGATCAGTACATCAGTGAGCACCCAACCAGGATGCTCAGCCAGCCAGGCTTGAACTGGCCCGGCATCACCTGGATCTACGACTGCACAGGCCTGGTTTGAGTGATCAGCCAGAAGCCAGATGTAGTTGTCGGTGAATGCCGGGAGAGCGCAAATCTCCAAACGGTTGTCGGGAGTAGTAGTCATGCCGCATGCGTCCTTAAGGCATCGGCAATGTACTCAGCCTGACGGATCGCGAGGCTGACGATCGTCAGGGTAGGGTTCTCGGCTGCGCTGGTGGTGAACTGACTGCCATCCGAAATGAAGAGATTCGGGACTTCATGGCTTTGCCCGTATTTATTGCAGACGCCATCAGCTTCCTTGTGGCTCATGCGACATGTGCCCATGTTATGAGTCGAGGGGTAGGGTGGTACTCGATGCGTCTTCAGTGCTCCGACGGCCTCATAGACCGCACTACCTTGCTGATAGGCATGCTCTCGCATGGCGATATCGTTGGGGTGGTCGTCGTAGTGCACGTTGGCCACTGGAATGCCGAAGCGGTCTTTGACGGTATCGCTCAGGGTGATGCGATTGGTTTCCCGGGGCATGTCCTCACCGACCAGCCACATGCCAGCCAGATGCGTGTAGTTGTCCATGACGCGGGTGAAGTCGCGCCCCCAGGCGCCGGGGTTGAAGAACGCAGCCATGAAGGAAAGGCCGAGCGAGATGGTTTCCATCTCGTAGCCACCGACAAAGCCTCGGTCGGGATTGAAGTGCACCTCATCACCGATTAGGCCGGCCATGATGGTGCCGCGGTAGAAGTGCACCGGATCCTTGAACTCCGCAAACACTGAGCCGGTGGTATGGCGCATGTAGTGCTTACCAACCATCCCTGAACCGTTGCCAATCCCATGAGGGAACAATGTGCTGGTCGAATTCAACAGCAAGCGGGGCGTTTCGATGGCATTGCCTGCGACCGCAACAAGACGCGCTTTCTGGCGTTGCAGTCGTCCCTGCGCATCCGCGTAGACCACTCCAGTCGCGCGTCCCTTGGCATCGTGCTCGATCTTCACTGCGTGCGCCTGCGTGCGGAGCTCGAGCTTACCTGTGGCTTCCGCTGCTGGAATCTCGGTGTACAGCGTTGACCACTTTGCCCCCATCTTGCAGCCCTGGAAGCAGAATCCGAGTTGCATGCATTGAGCACGTCCTGCGCGAGCACGGCTGTTGATCGCCATGTGGCCGGTACTGCATTTCTTGTAACCAAGCTTGCGAGCACCGTTGTACATCACCTGGAAATTGTTGTTTCCCGGCAGTCCAGGAATGTCGTTGGTGCGCGTCACGCCCATCTTGTCTTCTGCCCTTGCATAGAAGGGCTCCAATTCTGCAAGCGTCAGTGGCCAGTCGAGCAGATTCGCGTCTTTGATGTCGCCGTAGGTCTGCCGCGCTCGGAATTCATGCTCCTGGAATCGAAGGCTGGCACCTGCCCAGTGAGTGGTGGTTCCACCGACGGTTTTACAGATCCAGGCGGGGAGATTCGGGAAGTCCTTGGCGATCTGCCACGAGCCCGAGGTAGTGCGAGTATCGCCCCAGGACAATTGCTCGAATGAAGGCCATTCGTCATTGATGAATGTGGCAGAGGATTGGCGCTGTCCAGCTTCCAGCAGAACGACTGGAATACCCTTCTGGCACAGTTCATTGGCCAGTGTCCCGCCACCCGCACCAGAGCCGATGATCACCACTACCGAGTCGTCGTCGAAATTGAATGTAGTCATGTACGCATCCTCAGGAAAAGGCGGGGGGACTGGCTTCGGTAGGGGCAGCAGGCAGCCATTTCAGATCGTTGAAGCCGCGCATCAAGTAGCCGCCTTTGGGGAAGGAGGCGCCCTCGTAGCCAAAGTGCTGGTAGGCGAGTTCATTGCTGTAAAGAGCATTGACCGATACTGATCTGATCAGGGTGAAAAACGGGGTGGTCTGGATGGACTCCAGCAAGGCCAATTGGCGTGGCTCATCCAGATTCAGCCAGGCGCCGTCGGCAGACTTGTCCAGCTCGTTCAAACCTTGTTCAAGCAGGGGAAGAATGGAGGGGTCAGTAACGGCGCGGTCGTCCAGTGCTTTGATCGCAAAGGCGTACACAGCGTCTTCCATCTGATCGTGAGGGTAGATCCGGCGCACCACAACGATCAGTCGTGCGGCTTGATCGTTGTTCAGCATTTTCATCTCGAGCGCCCAGGTTTTACTGGGGGCGAGCAGGGCAATGGGGCCGGAGGTGAAAAGCAACGTGCCCAAGAGAATTCCGCCGCTGCCTTTCAGAAAGCTACGGCGGCTGGCTTGTATATCCTGCATGCTGTTCTCCTTGTTGTTGTTATTAGGAGCCTGACATCACGGGTGCTGCTTTGTTGGGGAGTGGCGTTTTTCCGCGCTGTATTAATAGACGACGCCTAGGCGTCTGATGCTTGTGGTTGCGTTACTGGTAGTGGCCGGCGCGCTGCAGCACCTCAATCTTGTAGCCGTCGGGGTCTTGGATGAAGAAGAAGCGAGCGAGCATCTCCTCGCCACGTTTGAATTCCTTGATGGGGGCAGGTGAGAGCCCTATTTCGCTCAAGCGAGCGTGATGGAGATCAAGGTCTTCTACTGCGAAGGCGACATGGCCATAGCCACTGCCGTGGGTGTAGCTGTCTTGGCCCTTGTTCCAGGTCAGTTCGATTTCGGCGCCGCTTTGCTGGTCGCGCAGGTACACGAGGGAGAAATCGTCGAACTCAAGGCGATGGGATTCCTGCAGGTCGAATGCTTGTCCGTAGAAACTCATGGAGGCATCCAGGTCACCTACGCGGATCATGGTGTGGAGGAATTTCGACATTATCAGGCTTTCCTGTGGTGTTGTTATGCACTCAAGATGGCAGAATGAAAATCTGGTGGGTAATAAGTGGCTATTACGTGCGCCTCGGCAGCGAAATGGGCACGTGTAATAGCGGTGTATTACCCGCGTGATGCCTTGGGAAGGTAGCTTCAGGTGTGGGCATATGCCCACGACGCGACTTAGCCAGGTGAAACCAGCGGAGGCATCATGTGTGAGCTGTACGTGAAGGCAGACCCGATTCTCTATGAATCGCGCTCGCGCTCCTTGCGCATCCGGGGCGTGGTTACCACCCTGCGTCTAGAAAACCAGTTCTGGGACATCCTGACCGAGATCGCTTCAGCGGATGGTGTCAGCACGAACCAACTCATCGCTAAGCTGTACGAGGAAGTCATGGATTACCGGGGAGAAGTGGTGAATTTTGCCTCGTTCTTGAGGGTGAGCTGCACCCGCTACCTCAGCCAAAAGCAGGTGGCCAATAGGGTGGTGCCACTTTCGATCGCAGCGGGGTAAGTGAACTGCCTCGTGACGGTGTCCTGGCAGGTGCTCATCTGCCGGCAACCGACCACTCTTAGGCGCACCTCACAGGAGGCGAGAGTATTAGGCAACGTGCTGACGAGGCTGTTTTTAGGGTAGGGCGTGTGGCACGGCTTCTTATTGGCATATTCCAACTGCAGAGGCGTTACCTTTGGCGAATTACGATTTCCAAGAGCTGCTGGCCCGTTTGAACCATTTGGAGGACACCGATCCAGGTGCAGCAATCAGGGAAGCGCGAAGAATCGTCGCTGATGGCCCACAGGCGCCAAACCTTAAGGTTATTCAGGCTGCGGCTCTGGTAAACGCAGGTGTGTTGATTCAGGCGCGCGACGCTGTTGAGGAAGGACTTGCACTGTACCGAGAGCTTCATTCGACCTTCCCAACCCCTGATGTGAAGTTCAACCTGGCCACGGCAATAATCAGTGCAGCGGCTTTCACCAGCGAAGAAGGTGATCGGCTAGACCCACCTCGAATCTACCAAGGCCCTGCGGGCTGAAGCCCGTGGCTACTTCTGGCACGTGGCTCAGAACACTGAGGCTGCAGATGCCATTCGCACACAGAGTTGGACGAACCTTGCTAATCAGCTGGAAGGAAGCTTCCGCTTCAGTGAAGCCCATGACGCCCGATTGGCAGCGCTGAAGCTAGACCCAGGGAATGGCGTAGCTGCGGCGTCCGCAATACGCTATCTGTTGAGCTGTTACCACCAAGGCCTGTGTTCCGACCTCGCTATCCACGAAGCCTCAGCGCTTGCCCAGGTCGCGAGATCAAATCGAGACCGTATCATTGAATACGCAGGCTTGCAGGCAGCCAACAGTAAGCGTCCGGTGAACTCACCTTACGAACTCCAGCTTTTAGGGCGATGGTGTCCGGGTATTTTTAAGCGGACGCGATCGCCCTTATCGCCAGGATTTCCATGCGCCAACGAAGCTCTTATCCGAAACCATTCAAAGCCCAGGTCGTTCAGGAATGCCTGCAACCTGGGGCAACCGTATCGAGTGTCGCCATCAGCCACGGCATCAATGCCAATGTCATCCGCAAATGGATGCCGCTCTATCGAGACCAGCCCGCAGCGACTTCACTACCGGCGTTCGTTCCGCTAAAAGCCGCACCTAAACGGCCAGCCGAAGCCTCAGTGATCATCGAGTTGCCCATGGCCGGCCAATTGATCACAGTGAGATGGCCAGCCTCGGATCCCGAGGGCTGTGCGCAATTTATCCGGGCTGTCGCTCAATGATCCGCATTGATGCAATCTGGCTGGCCACCGAGCCGATGGACATGCGCGCCGGTACCGAAACGGCTTTGGCCCGGGTGATCGCGGTGTTCGGTGCGGCGAAGCCGCACTGCGCTTATCTGTTCGCCAATCGCCGTGCTAACCGGATGAAAGTGCTGGTGCACGATGGCGTGGGCGTCTGGCTTGCCGCGCGGCGCCTGAATCAAGGCAAGTTTCACTGGCCCGGAATTCGCCACGGCTGTGAGGTCGAACTCGACAGCGAGCAACTCCAGGCGTTGGTGCTGGGCCTGCCGTGGCAGCGGGTCGGCTCAGGCGGCGTGATCAGCATGCTGTAACCGCCGGCCATTTGGCCGGTCTGCTTGTCGTCGTTTCGGGCCTGCTCTGGCACAATCGGCGGCATGACTTTCTTGCCCAACCTCGACCAGATGACTCCGGAACAGCTTCGTGCCTTGGCGGCACAGGCGTTGCAATTGCAGTCCCAAGTCGAGGCGATGAGCAGGAAGATCCAGAACGATGAAATTCTCATCGAACAGTTCAAGTTCGAAATCGCCCTGCTCAAGCGCCACAAGTTTGCCAAGCCCAGCGAGCAGATCAGCCCAGCACAAGACAGCTTGCTGGATGACCTCCTCGACACAGACCTTGAAGCTATCGAAGAAGAGCTGAAAAAGCTCATCCCAGCTTCACCACAGGCCGAGCCACGGCAATCCCCGAAACGTGCGCCCTTGCCGCCGCAGTTTCCACGTACGGTGATTCGTCACGAACCCGAAAACACTCAGTGCGCCTGTGGCTGCCAGCTTCAACGCATCGGCGAAGACGTCAGCGAAAAGCTGGATTACACGCCTGGTGTGTTTACCGTCGAGCAACATGTACGTGGCAAATGGGCCTGCCGCCAGTGCGAAATACTGATCCAGGCGCCGGTGCCAGCGCAGGTTATCGACAAAGGTAGCCCAACCGCAGGTTTGCTGGCCCACGTAATGGTGGCCAAGTTTGCCGATCACTTGCCGCTGTATCGGCAGGAGAAAATCTTTGGCCGCGCCGGGCTGGCAATCGCTCGCTCGACCTTGGCCCAATGGGTTGGACAAACCGGCGTGCGGCTCCAGCCGTTGGTCGATGCATTGCGTGAGGCGTTGCTGAAGCAGGGCGTGATTCATGCTGATGAAACGCCCGTGCAAATGCTTGCACCGGGCGAGAAGAAAACCCACCGGGCCTACGTCTGGGCCTACAGCACGACGCCGTTTTCGGCCCTCAAAGCCGTGGTTTACGACTTCAGCTCAAGCCGTGCTGGCGAACATGCGCGCAACTTCCTCGGCGACTGGAACGGCAAGTTGGTCTGCGATGACTTCGCTGGCTACAAAGCTGGCTTTGAGCAAGGCATCACTGAAATCGGCTGCATGGCCCACGCCCGTCGCAAGTTTTTCGATTTGCATGTGGCGAACAAAAGCCAGTTGGCCGAACAGGCGTTGCATTCGATTGGCGGTTTATACGAGATCGAGCGCCAGGCACGGGACATGAGCGATGAAGATCGGTGGCGATTACGTCAGGAGTTGGCGGTACCGATCAGCAAAACACTGCATGAGTGGATGTTGGCCCAGCGCGACTTGGTGCCCAACGGATCAGCCACGGCCAAAGCCCTCGACTACAGCCTGAAACGCTGGGTAGCGCTGACGCGCTACTAAGACGATGGGGCTGTGCCCATCGACAACAACCAAGTCGAGAACCAGATAAGGCCATGGGCACTCGGGCGCTCGAACTGGCTGTTTGCCGGGTCGCTACGCAGCGGTAAGCGGGCGGCTGCGATCATGAGCCTGATCCAATCAGCGCGCATGAATGGGCATGATCCGTATGCCTATCTCAAGAATGTGCTGACGCGGCTGCCGACGCAGCGGGCCAGCGAGATTGAGCAGTTGCTGCCGCATCAGTGGGTGCCAGCCTGACTTGCACAAGGTGAGTTGGGCGGACGCTTACTTTCCGGCACCTGCTGGAGATGCAACAACTCGCGGCAGGGATTCTGGAAACCATCAACAACTATTTGCAAGACAAAGGGAGGTCTGTCGCTACGCCAGGGTACGATTGTCGATGCCACCATCATCCACGCGCCCAGTTCGACCAAGAACAAGGATGGCAAGCGCGATCCGGAAATGCACCAGACGAAGATGTATAGTCAGCCCACCTCCTGCAACGCAGTTTGATGAACGGTAAAGCATGCTTGCGCTAATGTATCCGGGCTCGTGGTGAGCACGTTCATTAGCGCTCGGCCCTTGATGAGAAGTCGCTCCCAATTGTCCTTGATAAAGGGATCAGCTTTAAAAACTATCTTCGTTTTCAGGTTTTCAGTTGGGATGTCTGCCGTTTATCGTCATCATCACTGTCGTCGCAAAAGCCGGTGGTAAGTCGGTTAGGTCAAGCCATCTGTTTCACGTTGTAGCTGCCGCCTCGGGCTAATACTGCCCAGACGATTCTTGTCGTCTTGTTGGCCAGCGCACAGGCGACTTTGTTCGGGGGCTTGCGAGCCAAAAGATTTCTTACCCAAGCTCCGAGTGCATCGTCACGCTTGTCGATTCGTATCATCAGTGCGTGAGCGCCTTGCACCAGCAGGCAGCGCAGATACTTGTCGCCGCGCTTGCTGATGCCAAGCAAGCTCGTCTTGCCACCGCTTGAATACTGTCGAGGCACCAACCCGAGTGACGCGGCAAAGTCGCGTGAGCGTTTGTAAGTCGAAGCGTCACCGACATCGGCCACCAGCGCGCTAGTGGTGAGAGGGCCGATGCCGGGGATGCTCAGCAAGCGCATGCCGGCGGCGTCCTCAGACAACTGCTGTTTGATCTCGACATCGATCCCCTTGATATCTCTCGTCAGGCGTTGAATATCGAGCAGCATTCGCTCAACCGCATTACGCAGTCGAATCGGCAGCTCATGGCGTTCCATCAAAGCGGGCACCTGCTCCAGAGCAGCATGTCCAATGGGGAAAATGATCCTGAGCTCCAGCAGGACACCGTGCACCTGGTTGATGATTCGCGTGCGATTATCCACCCAAGACTTGCGCAGCTTGTGCTCAGTCGACAGGATCTGCTGCTCAAGGGTCTTTACTGGAACCGAGCGGGTTCTGGGTCGCGACGCGGCTTCGCAGATGGCCTCTGCATCGATAAAGTCATTCTTGTTGCCAGTGACGTAGGCCTTCACATGCTGCGCCGCGATTAATTGCACGCGGTGGCCCAAGCCCTCGATCTGCCTAGCCAGCCATTACGAACTGCCGCAGGACTCCATGCAATTTTGCAGCTTGGCAACTGCGCCAGATACGGCAGCAATTGGCAACGATTGAGCTTCTTGCGCATGAGCTGATTTCCTCTCGCATCCTGGCCATGCAGGTGGAAGGTGTTCTTGCCGATGTCGATACCTAGAAGCGTTACGGTGTTCATGAGAGATCCTCCTTCGGTCAAGAGAGAAACCCGGTAAGTCTAGACTCACCGGGTTTCTCGAACTGGGCTGACCATCTCATTAAGACAACCAGTACTTCTTCGGCATGAAAGCGCATATCGGAGCCGACGCAGAATCGGGCCTGGTACATCATGTCCATGGCACAGCCGCCAACGTGGCTGACGTGACGGAAGTTTCACATCTACTGCATGGCGCAGCGAACGTCGCCAATGCCGATTCGGGCTATACCGGCGTTGAGAAACGACCGGAGCATGAAGGGCGACCGGCGACCTGGCAGATCGCTGCGCGACGCAGCACCTACAAGCACTTGGGCCAACGCGCGTGCTCTACTCAGCCAAGCGCCAGATCGAGAAGGTCAAGGCGCAGGTACGGGCGAAAGTCGAGCATCCGTTCCGAGTGATCAAGCTTCAGTTCGGCTATGTGAGAACTCGCTTTCGCGGCGTGGCCAAGAACACGGCGCAACTGACGACGTTGTTTGCGCTGGCGAGTCTGTGGATCCATCCGGCCAGCATGGCCGCAAACCAAACTGGGAAATCCACAGTCCTCCGGGTATTCATCCCTGGCCGGTAGCCCCCCACATGGTTGTCTTAGGTGGAAACCTGGATGACTGCTTTTGGCCGATTCTGTTGAAAAAGTCTCGTAGCGTCGCTCGCCTATGAAAGAAGGTGAGCGACGTTAAAATCTGACTCGCTCAGAAGGCAGAAATGCATTAGATTTTACATAGCAACGCGAAAATTGAGCGCTTTTCGACCTGCTGACAACCCATGTCCGTAAAAATCGACTTTTTCAACAGAATCGGCCGATAGCTGCCCCAGAGTGTCGACAGGTTTCGTCTATTCAAGATGAACCAGTGTCCATCCTCAGCCAACCACTGGGTAGTTAGCATCGCTCCATAAGGTGTCTGGGCTAACCGTTTGGTCGCGGTGGATCTTCTTGCCCATTGTCTCGACTTTCTGATCGAGACTCTCGACACGTTGCATCAACTGCGCCGCCAGAGCGCGCAGTTGTTCAGGGGGCAGTTGGTCGAGATTGGGCAGCGAAGTCATGCCGCCGGTTTTGCCGGAGCAGGCCAAAGCCGACGATAGGCTCATCGGACAATTGCACGGCCCGGGTGAGGTTTATGGCATGCAGATATTGTCATCGTTCTGGGCTAGGGCCTGTTGCAATGTCATCAACCTAAGCTGCAGCCCTGCCCAAGGTAAGCCCCCCGAAGCAGCCAGCTGCCATGGCCGTCGGGCGATGACCAGGCCTCTGCCGCTCAATCAGGCGGTCTAACTGGGCTGGCGGTGATGTGATCATCGTCTGTTCCGGCCCGGCTGTCTAGGCGAGATTTCTCGTTCTCCGGACGAGCCTATGCCGACCGCTTGTGGCCAGCTTTTTTTGCACACGGAGGTTGGGCGGTGGTGTTTCTTCAGCGCGTCGGTTTGTAGCCCCCACAACCTCGGCTGGCTGCGCGTTTGCGTTGGCGCGCAAAGCTACGGCCTGAGCGTACGGCACTGAGGCTTTTAGCCATCAAGGCCAGCACATTGCTCAGCCCCTGAGCAC
>NZ_BCBH01000056.1:0-17739 GCF_001320525.1 Pseudomonas sp. NBRC 111131
TAGGGTACCTAGAAACAACATCAAAGGAATGCTGGGCCATGACGAAAACTATCGTAGCCGCTGTACTGTCAGCCGTTGCACTGTCTACTTCAGCAGCAGAAATCTCCGGCTCGATTGGCGCTACGAATCAAGGCGGCTTAACGGCACGTGCCGGCATTGGTGTCGAATGGGAAAAGAGTTGGTTCCAGTCTGACACTGGACACCTGACAGGCTACTGGGATGCCGGATACACCTATTGGGAAGCAGGCGATGAGGCAGGCGGAGCCCACTCCCTCTCCTTCGCCCCAGTGTTCATCTACGAGTTCGCCGGGAGCGACATAAAGCCCTTCATCGAAGTCGGCATTGGTGTCGCGCTTTTCTCCGGCACCACCGCAGGTGATAGAGAGCTTGGCTCCGCCTTCAACTTCGAAGATCGAATTGGTGCAGGCTTGAAATTCAGCGGTGGGCAACGTATCGGCGTCCGAGCACTGCATTACTCCAACGCCGGCATCAAACAACCCAATGACGGTATCGAATCGTTCGCGCTTTTCTACAGTCAGCAAATCTGAAAGCATCCAGTACGCATTCACTGGCGCAGGGGAAATGCTATCTGGCCAGGGCCAATAATATGTAAGCCTGAATAGCCGCAATTATCGACGCTGGCGATGGCGATAAGCGAAAGGTTTTAGCCACCCCGCCAGAATCCCCCTATTTCTCTGCTAGGAGCTTGCAAAAAAACGCTTACGCAGACTCACTTTCGCGCAAGTGCTCCAAGAATAACCTCGCTGCAACCGTTAATGCCAATTGTGATCTGACGCACACGCTGAGTTCGCGAGAAGCCCACGCTTCCTCTAGGTTGACTACCTTCGCTCCGTCCATCCTGTAAATCGCCGCACTCCCCTCTGGCATGATGCCAATGCCCAGACCCGCCTGAATCATTAGGCACAAGGCGTCATAGCTGGACACCTCCATGCGGATTTTAAGCGAGCGCCCCAGGTCATTGGCTGCTTTGATCAACTGAAAATTAAGATGAGTACCGCTGCGCAAGGCGATGTATTCGTGATCCAGGGTTTCGCTGAACCTGACGGATTGTCTTGCTGCGAGTGGATGTCCGAGGGGGATTAGTAACACCAGGCGATCATTACGAAACGGGAAAACTTCGATGTCAGCGCCGTGGGGCAGGCGGGTGAAGATACCGATGTCGGCGCGGTTTTCGGCAACGGCTTTGGTGATAGCCAGGCTTTGTTTTTCTTCGAACCTGACGTTGATCAGTGGGTACTGCTCCATGAATGACTTGATGAGGTCAGGCAGGAATTGCGTGATGGCGGAAATGTTGGCCAGAACGTGCACCGAGCCACGGCGGCCATGTGAGAACTCGCGCATCTGCACGATAATTTCATTGAGGTTATTCAGTGCACTGCGGGCCATGAACAGTAGCGATAGGCCGGCGTCAGTCGGGGTAATGCCCTTGTTGGTGCGGTTGAGTAATTTCGAGTCGAGGAGTTCTTCAAGTTCGCTGAGTCGCTTGCTGACTGCCGCCGCCGCGAAGTGTTCGCGTTTGGCGGCAGCCGCGATGGTGCCTTCTTCAACGACGCTGACGAAGAGTCGCAACGAGACCGGATCGAGCTTCATGGATGGTACCGGTTTGGCCTGACAGGCCAGCATAGTACCTTCTCAGGCATCGACTCAGAATGCCCCGGACAATAGATGGCCGGCGTTGGGTACCTGGGCCTTGAGCCCGAGGGTTTTCAGCATCTGATAAACAGTGGCGATTGATGCGGACAACACCGGTTTGTCGAGGCGATCCTGAACCTTCTGGATCGCTGGCAGCGACGGCATTTGCACACAGCAAGACAACACCACCCCATCGGCCTGACCGATGTTCAGCTTGTCGGCATGCGCTACCAGATTCATCGGATCCAGACGACCGACTTCGAGGTTGTCGGACACTTCAAGGCTGATGGAGTCGACCACTTCGATTCCGGCCGCTTCGATATAGTCGATGACTTGTTGGGTCAGTGGTTTCATGTACGGCGTGATGATCGATATTTTTTTGTAGTCGAGCATGTGCAAGCTATCGATCAGTGCACCGGCCGAACTCAGGACTGGGGCGTTCGACTGGTTGGAAGCAACGGTTTTACCCAGTCGATCCTGCGAGACTTTGTGATAGTTGGCCCCCTGGCACATGATCGCCACCAGGCAGGCATAGGCCATGACATCGACTCGCGCATCGCTGAGTTCCAATGCACAACGGTCACTGTCGATGTCCATCTTCTTCAGCTCTTCCGGGCTGACGTGCATCATGCGCATACGCGAAGAGTGGAAGGTAAAGCGCTCTTCTGGAAACAACTCGTAGCGCGAGGTCAGCATGGCCGGGATTTCGGTTTCCATCGTGGTGTTGGAGCTTGGGACGATTTGCCCGATGCGGAAGTTCTTCATGGTCTTGTCCTTTGAAAGGTACGGATCAGTTGCCGCTGGTGAGTTGAACGCCTTTGGTTTCCTGCAACGTGAACACCATGACGGCTGCGATGAGATAGGAAACTGAAGCAAGGGAAATGGTGGCGGTGAAGCCGATAAGGGGGATCAGTACCGGTACCAGCTTGATGCCGGCGATGGCGCCGACCCGCCCGAAGTTGAAGCAGAAACCTGACGCGGTTGATCGGATGCTGGTAGGGAACAATTCCGAGTACCAAGCACCGAAGCCGCTGAAGTAGCCCGTGAAGAAACCGAGCAGGGCGGCCAATGAACCGAGGGTGATGATGTTCTGGGTGGTGAACAGTAACTTGCCTTCGGTCAACGGCATCAGGGTCGCCGAATAGGCGAACACCGGCACCATGATCGCCATGCCACCGAAAAACACTGCGAACGACAGTCGACGACCGATGCTTTCGGCGAGGTAGCCGTAAGCCAGGTAACCGAGCGTGGCACCAATACCGATCCAGATGACGAACACCGGGGCTTGATCGATGCGCACGTTGAGAATGTTCTGCAGGTAAGCCGGCATGAAGGTGGTAATGATCCAATAGCCATACATGCCCAGGATTGAAATGCTCAGGCCCAGCAGCGTCATTTTCAGGTACTGCGGATGAAAGATCTCCATCAGCCGGCCCTTGTTGCTGTTACGACGCATGAACTCGCGGTTGGCCAGCCAGACCGGTGACTCCTTGACGAATAACCCAATGAACAACAGGGTAAAAAAGGACGGAATAGAGGCGTAGATGAACAGATTGCGCCAGGACTCGGGGTTGGCGTCGTCCAGGAAGCTCCAGGCAAAAATCGCTGCCAGAAGGCCGCCGCCCGACCAACCTGTCTGCATCACGGCAAAGGCTTTGGCACGCCCAGCGGACGGCCAGATCTCCGATACCAGCGCGGCAGCAGCAGACCACAATCCACCGACGGCGATGCCAACGCAGAAGCGGAATACGTTGAGCTGCCAAAGGCTATCGGCAAAGCCACAAAGTAAGGTGCCGGTGCCGTAGACAAACACCGAGAGCATCATGGTTTTCTTGCGGCCGATCTTGTCAGAAATATTGCCAAGGAAGAAACCGCCGATACCGGTTGCCAGCAGAAACCAGGCAACGGTAGAAACGACATCGCTCATACCAATGGAGAAAGTCTTCGCGACCGACAGCAGAACAAAACCGAAGACTGTTGCGTCCAGGGCATCAAATAACCAAGCAGCCCAGGAACCACCCAAGGTGGTGTATCGTTGACTGGCAGTCAGCTGGCTGGCGCCATCCACTTCGGAGGTACCGATCGCAGAACCGGCGGTTAGGGTTTTCATGGTTAAACCTCGCGGGACTCTCGTTGTTATTTTTTGAAACTCGCACACCGACGAAGTCGACCGGCAAACGAAGCTCATGTGTGGTCGATGTTAGGAGGGGAAGAAAGCGTCGTATATCAGGCATTCACGATCTTGCCATCGCGGACGGCGATGGCAAATGTAGATCCTTGAAATAGAAGCAAAAAAAGGGATTAGAGGCTTCTGGTGTATATACCCCGCCTCAGCTAGCGCCATCGTCCATGCACCTAGCTCGACCAAGATCCAGAAAGGCAAGCGTGATCCGCAGATGCACCAACCCAAGATGGGCAACCAGTACTACTTCGGCATGAAGGCATATATCAGTGCCGGTGTCGAATCTGGCCTGTGCACAGTGTCCTGGGGACGGCAGCCAACGCGGCGATCAGCCCTCTTCGCCTATAGGAATGCGGCCTCAAGTTTTACGGCAGTAGCTCCTGCATCAGTATGTACAGCGTCTGCTTTATCGGTGTATCGAGCTCCGTCCATGCGAGGCCCAGCGCTGTCTGATGCTCGCCCAGAGCAAGAGGTCTGATAGTGATATTCGGGGGCAAGGCCATGGCCGCTCCCTCGGGTGCCGCGTAGTCTCGCCGCAGCCATTGCCCCCACCATTGCTAGCAGATTGATCGGCTTGGGTTGGCTCGCCGCACCGCTACTCGCCTGCGGCGTGCTAAAAATCATCTACGATCTGACGCTCCTGACCGCGTGTGCCATGTCAGGTTTGAGGGGGATCCCTCATGAATTCACTTTGATATAACAGCGCATCGTCTTGTTTGGCGTCGCACTGATGCTGGCGGTTTCGCTCACCGAAAGCCTGGTTCTGAGGAGTCAGTCAAACCATGGGCTTCTGATTACCCAAAGCGGTAATCACTAGACGCCTGGACAAGAATTCTCTGACCCTTTTCGGAAGCTAATCGCGGCGGGGCAATCGATTGCTCGATACACCGCAGGTTACCCAGGTGAGAGATGCACCCGTTCTAACTATCCCAATCGATTTTCATAAAGAGGTCTCGCATACGTGACGTCCAAATAGGCTCGATTGCTTGAGCATAGGCAAGCTTGCCAAAAATAAAGTTTTTCAGACCCCACGAGTTATCGAACTTACGAGCCTTTCGATGGTTAGACACGCCAACATCCGGCCTTAGCATAAAATGGATATGAGTGCGTACCTCAGCCTTGAACTCTTTTGAAAGCTTAGGCACATGCCCATCCACCAATAGGCCTAAGACAACCTTTCTCGCGCCAGGCGGGATAATTTTAGTTTTACTCTTATTTGGCCACAGCCCATGTGCTCGCATGATTTCATAAATTTCGCGAACAATATTTTCAGCCCCATCTCGGTTAAACGTACCGAAGGAGGAAAACGTAAGATCATCCGCATATCGCGTATAGGCGAGATCTTTGCTATTTGCAAACTCAGCAAGCGAATGATCAAGCGTGCGGGCTACAAGATTTGACAGCAAGGGACTGGTTGCTGCTCCTTGCGGAAGGTGACCAATCGCAACATTCTTGCACGGTAAGTTGCCCATCCCGTCCTTGAAACGATCAGTTTTAACCGGATTGCCCGAAGGACGCACTCGTGTACAAATGCGAGCCAGTTCAAAGGCTACAAGCGCTTGATAGCCCATTTCTCGGAATACGCGATAAACGTCAGGCTCCAAGATCGACTCAAAGAAATTCGTAGCACCCAGCTTGATCATCCACTTGCATCCAGCGTGCATGGCTGCAGCATCGCGCGGGGATGTTTTTTCCTTGTAGGCGTAACTGGCCGGATGCGAGTGAACGTGCATCAGAATATTTTTATGAATCCACCGCTGCATTTTCAGCAACGAAGGATGAGGAGCACAAATATACCTGAATCGGTTTGCGCCGAAGCTAACAACATTTTTTTCAGTTTGAAAACCTTGTAACTCTCAACTCGCTCGCTCCTGGCGGCCACGCCTCTCAGAAATCCGTAGGACACGCCTGCTTCATGGGCCAAGTGCCTCAATGTCAAGATAGGAGACAGTAATGGAAAGTTTGCATGTAGCAGTTGCGCAGTACGCAGCGCATTGTTCAAAACGCCCTTATCGACGTTTTGGTTTAATCCGGCGCTTTTATAGCGCTGAGGGCTCCAGCGATTCATCTACCTTAGATTCCGCCCAGGCGGATGAGCGCCTCGAGACCGCAAGACATACACCAGCGTAAGAGCGAGGCGCTCAACCTCCTGTTCAGCGGGGGTTCTTCCTGTGGATAGCATAACCTGCTTCCTACAGCCTCTAGAGTCTAGAGGATTCTAGATTTCGCTAAGTTGGAGCCCTCAGCTGGGACGGATAGTACTCGACCAGCGGAGCTGCTGTCACCACCTTTGAAGCTGGCGCTGCGCAGAGGCTTGAAACCAGCTTGCGCCCACTATCCGTCATGCGATTTTTTGATGTAATCCAGTCGAAGTCCCCGGTCACGGAGATATGTCACTTACGCGTACCCATCAAGCCTTTGAGATTTGCCGCGACCGGCTAGACAAGGATTGGGAACTGACTTTTTGTCGGGTGCTTATTCATCAACGGTCACTTCACCATTGATGAAGGCAGCCTGATCGGGCACCCCATGCATCGGAGCGATGGGTATGCCCGGGGCAGGCATTTCGACTGACCACTAGGAACACCGGCAATGCAGCGCCCGTGCCTCAGGCTCAGGAGACCGGTGACCCCGGCTCTGAGACCTCCTCACGGCGGACAAGGTATTCCAGCAATTGCCGGGCGATAACCGACAGACCTTCGACATCGCGCACACCGATTTTCAGCTCCCGCCGCGCCCAGACATCGGTCAGCGGGATCACCGCGATATCGAGTGCCGACAGGTAGGTACGCGCGACCTTCTCCGGCAGCATGCCGACGCCCATTCCGGTGTGGATCATCCGGCAGATCCCTTCGAAGCTGCGTACCTGGATGCGCATGCGCAGGGACAGGCCCTGCTGCAATGCCGCCTGTTGCAACAGGGTATGCAGGGAAGCGTCCTGCTGTAGGCCGATGAAGTCATAGGCAACGGCATCCCTTAAGGCAAGGCGTTCACACCCGGCCAGCGGATGCTCGCTGGGAGTGACCAGCACCAGTTGGTCATGCCGGTAGCTGTAGACATGAAGATCGCCGGCGGGCACGTGCCCGGCGAAAATGCCGATATCGGTCAGCCCCTCGCTGACGGCGCGCACCGTCTCGCTGCTGATGCGCTCCTCGAGGTCGATCTTGACGTCCGGATGGGCCCGGCAGAAAACACTCAAATCCCCCGGCAGGAATTCAATCACCGCCGAGGTGTTCGCATAGATGCGCACATGCCCCTTGACCCCTTCGCTGAACTCGCTCATATCGGCACTCAACTGGCGAAGGTTGTCCAGCATGTTGCGCGCATGGTGCAGTAAAGCATGCCCGGCTGGCGTCAGCGCGACGCCCTTGTGCTGACGATAGAGCAAGGTGATACCGAGCTGGCTTTCCAAGTCACTGATGCGCTTGCTCACCGCCGCCAAGGCCAGGTGCTCGCGCTCAGCAGCCCGGGTCAGGCTGCGCTCGGCGGCGATGGAGACGAACAGCTTGAGCGTGACGAAATCAATACGGCGCATATAAGGGGCCTCTCTGTTCGGCGAAGCAGGACAGTTCCTTGCCCCAGTTCCAGAGCTTGGTATCGTTCTCCCTTCGCAAAACACGAAGACTGGCTTAGTAATTGATCAATTGTCCACTGCCATTAGCCTGAACCATCCTTCGACTTAAATAACAAACACGATGGTACAAACATGGCAGAACAAATCCAGGGCAGCAGCATGGCGCTGCAAGACCTCAAGGTGGTGGAGATGGGGCAGCTGATCGCTGGCCCCTTCGCCAGTAAGATGCTCGGCGAATTCGGCGCCGAGGTGATCAAGATCGAACCGCCCAAGGTGGGCGACCCGCTGCGCAAGTGGCGCAAGATCAAGGACGGCACCTCGCTCTGGTGGCATGTCCAATCGCGCAACAAGCAATCGATCACCCTCGACCTCCGGGAAGCCGAAGGGCAGGACCTCGCCCGCCGGCTGATCACCGAGGCCGACGTGCTGGTGGAGAACTTCCGCCCCGGCACACTCGAAGCCTGGGGCATGAGCTGGGAGACGCTGTCCGAGCTTAACCCGCGGCTAATCATGCTGCGCATTTCCGGTTATGGCCAGACCGGTCCCTACCGGGATCGCCCGGGATTCGGCGTGATTGGCGAGGCCATGGGCGGCCTGCGGCACCTGTCCGGCTATCCCGGCCAGGCGCCGGTGCGCGTCGGGGTCAGCATCGGCGACTCGCTGTCCTCACTCTATGGCGTGATCGGCGTATTGCTCGCTCTGCAGGAGCGCCAGCGCAGCGGTCTGGGGCAGTGCATCGACGTCGCGCTCTACGAGTCAGTATTCGCCATGATGGAAAGCCTAGTGCCCGAGTACGATGCCTTCGGCTATGTACGCGAGCCGGCCGGTAGTGCTCTGCCCGGCATCACCCCATCCAACTCCTATCCCTGCAATGACGGTACCTATGTGCTGATCGCCGGTAACGGCGACAGCATCTACAAGCGCCTGATGGGCCTGATCCACCGTCAGGACCTGGCCGACGACCCCAGTCTGGCGCACAACGATGGCCGCAGCAAGAAGGCCGACGTAATCGACGCGGCGATTGCTGAGTGGACTCGGCGGCGCTCACGCGATGAAGTGCTGCATGCGCTGAACGCGGCGCGAGTGCCGGTTGGCTACCCCTACACCGCCGCCGACATCGCAACGGATCCTCATTACCTGGCACGCCAGATGATCAAGACCGTGCAGACGACTGCCGGCCCTCTCAAGGTGCCTGGGGTACTGCCCAAGCTCAGCCGGACGCCTGGCCGGCTCGGCAGTGGCGGCCCGGAGCTGGGCGAGCACACCGACGACGTGCTGGCCGGACTCGGCCTGAGCCAGTCGCAACGCCAGGCGCTGCGCGAACGCGGCGTCATCTAATCGACAGGCCGCAGCGCCCCATCACCATCAGCAACAGCATCAATCAAAGAGGCCCAGCCATGCCGGCTGGGCTCGACACCCGCCAAAAATAATTACAAGGAATACCGTGTTAACCATGACCATCATTCTGGCAATACTGCTCTGTATTGGTGTCGGCTATTGGCTGAACATCAACATCGGCCTGTTGGCCATTAGTGCCGCCTATCTTATCGCCACCACCATGATGGGAATCAGCGTCAAAGAGCTAGTGACCTACTGGCCGCTGAACCTATTTTTCATCATCTTCGCAGTGACCTTCTTCTTCGGCTTCGTCATCGCCAACGGAACCATGGAGAAGATCGCCAGAAATGCCGTGTTCATGGCTCGCGGCATGCCCAGCATGATTCCCTTTGCGCTGTACGGGCTGGTCCTGTTGGTCGCGGGAATCGGTCCTGGGCATTATGCGGTGTTCGTGTTCCTCTCCCCCTTGGTGATGTCGGTCGCCAGTCGTACCGGCATGAGCCGGCTGCTAGGTGCGATCATCGTCGTCTCAGGCGGCATGGCAACCACCTTCACCAGCATCAGCCTGGGCGGGCGCGTTACCCAGGGCATCCTCGAAAACGCCGGTTATGACGCAGTGACCGCCGCGGACTACACCCACACGCTGCTGGTGGACTCCTTCATCTTCCAGACGCTGGTGTTCCTCGTAGCGTACGTCGTGCTCAAGGGTTATCAGACCGAGAGCCTGGATACCGAGCGCCCGGCTCCTTTCGATGCCCAGCAGCGGCGCACCCTCTGGCTGGTGGCCTTCATCATCGCGCTGATCATCGTGCCCTCGACCATCGCCGCGTTCCTGCCGACTGGCTCGGTATTCGCCACCATCGCCTCGCACATCGATCCGACATTCATCTCGATCATCGGCGTAGTGCTGGCGCTGATTCTGCGAGTGGGTGACGAGAAGGCCGCATTGGCCAAGGTCCCAATGGCAATCATCATCCTGCTGTGCGGCATGGGCATGCTCATCAGCGTGGCTGTCAAGGCCGGCACCATCGCGGCCCTGTCGCAGTGGCTGGCGGCAAACGTCAGCGTGGCGATGGTGCCCTATGCTACCGGCGTATCCGCGAGCGTGATGAGCTTCTTCTCCAGCACACTGGGCGTGGTGATGCCGACGCTGTTCCCCATCGTTCCGAACCTCGCCACCAATGCAGGCCTTAGTCACACCGTGCTGCTGTCGGCCATCGTGCTGTGCTCGTCGCTGACCGGCTTTTCGCCCTTCTCCTCGGGCGGTGCGCTGGCGCTGGCCGGCGTTCAGGAGGAAGCCGAGCGCGGCAAGCTGTTCTACCGCTTATTGCTGGTACCGCTGTTCGGCGTTGCTGGGGTTCTGGTTCTCGTTTTCTTTGGCCTGCTTGGCTGACACCTGGCCGGCAGACCGGACTCGAGACGGCGCCGTCCCAAACGGAAGGGATAGAAGATGACTGCACAAACGCTTTTCGAAAAACTCTGGGCACGCCATGCCGTGCTCGATACCGACGACGGCCAGACGCTGCTGTACGTCGACCTTCACCTCATCAACGAGGTGACCAGCCCTCAAGCTTTCGACGGCCTGCGCCTGAATGAGTTGCAGCCCTGGCGCCCCGGCTCGGTGCTCGCCACCTCCGACCACAACGTGCCGACCAAGGCGCGTGAAGCAGGCATCACAGATGCGGTGGCGCGCCGGCAGGTCGAGGCGCTGGAACGCAACTGCGCCGAGTTCGCCCTGCAATTCTTCGACATGAAGGATGAGCGCCAGGGCATTCTGCACGTGATCGGCCCGGAGCAGGGCATCACCCTGCCGGGCATGACCATCGCTTGTGGCGATTCGCACACCACCACCCACGGCGCCTTCGCGGCCTTGGCATTCGGCATCGGCACGTCGGAGATCGAACACATCCTGGCCACGCAGTGCCTGCTGCTGAAAAAGCTCAAGACACTGCGTATCACCATCGACGGTGTGCTTGCACCCCACGTATCATCCAAAGACTTGGCGCTGGCACTCATTGGCATGATCGGCACCGCCGGCGCGACCGGCTACGCCATCGAGTTCACCGGTGAAACGGTTTCGGCGATGAGCATGGAAGCGCGCATGACCCTCTGCAATCTCGCCATCGAAGCGGGTGCCCGGTGCGCCATGGTCGCCTTCGATGACACCACCTCCAGCTACCTCAAAGGTCGCCCGCTGGCTCCCGCTGGCGAGCAGTGGAATGCCGCCGAGGCGTACTGGCGAACGCTGCACAGTGACCCTGACGCGCGCTTCGATCGCGAACTGCAACTGGATGCGGCCAGCATTCGCCCCCATGTCACCTGGGGAACCTCGCCGGAGATGGCTACCGATGTCGACGGCCAGGTGCCGAATCCCGAGACCGAAACCGATCCGGTCAAACGCCGCGGCATGCAGCAGGCGCTGGAATACATGGGCCTGCAAGCCGGAACGCCGATCCGTGAAATCAGGCTGGACAAGATCTTCATTGGGTCCTGCACCAACTCGCGCCTCGAAGACCTGCGCCTGGCCGCCGGTGTGGTCAAGGGTCGGCGGGTCGCTGACAACATCGTTCAAGCGCTGGTCGTACCGGGCTCGGGCCTGGTGAAGCGGCAAGCAGAAGCCGAAGGTCTGGATCGGATCTTCACCGACGCCGGCTTCGAATGGCGCGACGCGGGATGCTCGATGTGCCTGGGCATGAACGAGGACCGCCTCGGCAAAGGCGAGCGCTGTGCCTCGACCTCCAACCGCAACTTCGAAGGACGGCAGGGCCCCGGCGGGCGCTCTCATCTGGTCAGCCCGGCAATGGCGGCGGCAGCGGCCATCGCCGGCCATTTCACCGATATCAGCGATCTCTGAGGGACGAACATGCAAGCCTTCACCCAACTCGAAAGCACCGTGGTTCCACTGGATCGCTCCAACATCGACACCGACGCGATCCTACCCAAGCAGTTCTTGATGATCATCGAGCGCACCGGCTTCGGCCCGCACCTGTTCGACGAGTGGCGCTACCTCGACCGCGGCGAACCCTACAAGGACTGTTCACAGCGCCCGCTGAACCTGGAGTTTCCACTCAACCAGCCGCGCTACGCCGAGGCCAACATTCTGCTCACCCGGGCCAACTTCGGCTGCGGCTCGAGCCGCGAGCACGCGCCCTGGGCGCTAGCCGACTGGGGTATCCGCGCGATCATCGCGCCGAGCTTCGCTGAGATCTTCTACGGCAACTGCTTCAAGAACGGCCTGCTGCCCATCGTCCTTGACGAGCCGACCATCGACCGTCTGTTCGGCGCTGTGGACGGCACCCCCGGCTACAGCCTGAGTATCGACCTCGAGCAGCAGGAAGTGGTGGAGCCTAATGGCCATGTCAACCGCTTCGAGATCGACGGCTTCCACAAGGAGTGCCTGCTCAAGGGCCTGGACGAGATCGGCCTGACTCTGTTGAAGCGAGAGAACATCCGTCGCTTCGAACAGGCTCGCCGGCATCAGGAGCCCTGGATCTTCACAGGCGCCTGATTGGGCCGCCGAGCAAAAATCATTCCTCCCGGCGCGGGCGAGCCGCAGCAGCCCGCGCGAACCTGATAGGACACGAGATGAACAAACACCTGTATATCCAAGAAGTCGCCACCCGCGACGGATTCCAGATCGAACCCGGCTTCGTCCAAACCGAGGACAAGATTGCCCTCATTGATCGCCTGTCGCAGACCGGCCTGGCGAAGATCGAAGTGACCTCCTTCACTTCGCCCAAGGCTATTCCCAACCTACGCGACGCGGAAGAGGTAATGCTCGGCATCCGCCGCGTGCCGGGTGTCGACTACACCGTGCTGGTGCCCAACGTGAAGGGTTGTGAGCGTGCCCTTTCCTGCGAGGTGGATGAGCTCAATCTGGTGATGTCGGCCAGCAACACCCATGGTCTGGCCAACCTGCGCATGACAGCAGAACAGTCGCTGGCGCAGTTCAGAGAGATCATCGAGGTCACCCGCGGCAGTCGCGTGTTCGTCAACGCCTCGCTGTCCACCACCTTCGGTTGCCCCTTCGAGGGCAAGGTGCCGGAGACGCATGTCCATGAATTGGTCGGCAAGCTGTTCGACATCGGCGTGCACGGTGTGACCCTCTGCGACACCACCGGCATGGCCGATCCGGCACAGGTCGAACGCATCTGCCGGACCGCCCTGGCTCGCTGGCCGGAGGCGTTATTCACCCTGCATTTCCACAATACCCGCGGCATGGGCCTGGCCAACGCCTTGGCGGCGCTGAACGCCGGTATAGATCGCTTCGACGCCTCGCTCGGAGGCCTGGGCGGCTGTCCCTATGCGCCGGGCGCCAGCGGCAATATCTGCACAGAAGACCTGGTGCACATGTTCCAGCGCATGGGCCTCGACACCGGCGTTGATCTCGACCGGCTGCTGCAGGCTGCCCAGACCCTACCTGGCCTAGTGCAGCACGAGGTGCCCGGCCAAGTGCTCAAGGCTGGCAAGGCGGACCGCCGCTATCCGAAGCCGAAGTGGTTGGAGCCCCAGGCCTGAGCGTCTGCTCTCTCCCCCTTCGAAGAGGATGTATCAGCTGGCGTGTAGTCGATTAACGCAGAGAGGGTATCGACATCGGAATGAAGTCACGCTTGGCCCTGAGCCTCAGAGCAGCGTTGCGCCCTTCGCGCGCCCGATCACGTTCCTCCGAAGGGATTCATCGATGCGGGCTGCAACAGCGGTCTTGGGCGCGGTTAGCCGCTCGTTCCGGCAACGGCGTGCTATTTCCGCGCGAACAGTACGGCACTGAGGTGTCCCGCAATTTCATCAGCTCAGTCATCGATGCTGTGATGGAAGAAGTCGGTGCCTGGCAAGCGACGGCCGCTGGAGCCCATGTATCATGGTGATTCCCTTTGGTGCACTACGGCTGAAAAATCCGTGACGAAGGCATGGGCAACCGCCGTGAGGTTTATCGGTAACTGAAAGGACCCATGACATGACCCAGACCGAGAAACACCTTGAGCAACTTCAAGCGCGCATTGCCGAGTTGAAAGCGCAGTATCAGCAGCTGCAAGACAATTACGACGATGCAGTTCTCTTGTGCTCAAGCCTGCTGCGCGCCCTGGTCAACGCTGACTATGGCGACTGTGAGACGCTGGTGAAGCACACCGGCTGCTCGGCTGAGCGCAAGGCCGACGCGCTGCAATACATCATTGAGGTGCGCGCTGGGTATGGCTGAGCGCACTGCGAATAACGCGGGCTATGTTAATTAGCCCCACACCTTGCCCGGGTGTGGGGGCTTTTTGCGCCGGCTGGACGGACTTCAGACTAAATGAGAATTCCTCAAATCGGCATGTCAAGCGATGACCTATTGGCAGGACGGGCAGGTACGGCACACGTTGCTGGATGGTGCGCCAACGACTTGAAGTGCCTGTTATCGGCATCCAGCGCATCGATGGAACCGGTTTCAATGTCGTACACCCAGCCGTGCAAATTCAGCAGGCCTTTTACTTGGGCCAGGCGCACGTTGGCACACGACACAGTTGATCAAAGGAAATTCTGAAAAAGACTTCCTGATTTGGCAAAATCCCAGGACACCAATCGCCGAGCTTTTCGATGATGAAGCAAATGACCTTCGCCGATGCCGAGTACGCCGGTAAGCGCAAGCAAACCCGGAAGGAACTGTTCCTGATCGAGATGGATCGGGTCGTACCCTGGAAGGGTTTGATTGCCCTGATCGAACCTCATTACCCGAAGGGCGAAGGTGGTCGTCCGGCCTATCCGTTGATGGCGATGCTGCGGGTTCATCTAATGCAGAACTGGTTCGGTTACAGCGATCCGGCGATGGAAGAGGCGCTGTACGAGACGACGATCTTGCGCCAGTTTTCCGGTCTGAGCCTGGAGCGAATCCCGGACGAAACCACCATCCTCAACTTCCGTCGTCTGCTGGAAAAACACGCTTGATCAAGGACGCGGGGCATGCCGAACATAAAACCATTTGACATGAAGCTTCTAGATCTCCTCTTCGAAATGGAAGGGGGATACGTTTTGAATTTTTCGAACGCCACCTTCAGCCGGTTCTTTCTCGGGGAGTTAGGGATGGTCTGAAAAAGACTTCCCGAATCTGGTGAAATACGCCGATCCCGTTGCCCGAGTTTCCCGATGAAGCAAATGACTTTCGCCGACGCCGAGTACGCCGGCAAGCGCAAGCAGACCCGCAAAGAGTTGTTCATGATCGAGATGGATCAGGTGGTGCCGTGGAAGGGTTTGATTGCCCTGATCGAGCCGCACTACCCCAAGGGTGAAGGTGGTCGTCCGGCGTATCAGCTGAGGGCGATGCTGCGCGTACATTTGATGCAGAACTGGTTCGGCTACAGCGATCCGGCGATGGAGGAGGCGCTGCACGAGACCACAATCTTGCGCCAGTTTGCCGGGCTGAACCTAGAGCGTATTCCCGACGAAACCACCATCCTCAATTTCCGTCGCCTGCTGGAGAAGCACGAGTTGGCGGCCGGGATTCTGGCGGTGATCAATGGTTACCTGGGCGATCGGGGCCTGTCGCTGCGCCAGGGCACCATCGTCGATGCCACGCTGATCCATGCGCCGAGTTCGACCAAGAACAAGGACGGTAAGCGTGACCCGCAAATGCACCAGACCAAGAAGAGCAATCAGTATTACTTCGGCATGAAGGCTCACATCGGCGCGGATGCCGAGTCAGGTCTGGTGCACAGCGTGGTGGGGACGGCAGCCAACGTTGCTGACGTTACCCAGGTCGACAAACTGCTGCATGGAAAGGAAAACATGGTCGGCGCCGACGCGGGTTACACCGGCGTAGAGAAACGCCCGGAACATGAAGGCCGGGAGGTGATCTGGCAGATTGCGGCCCGCCGCAGTACGTACAAGAAGCTGAGTAAGCGCAGTGCGCTGTACAAAGCCAAGCGCAAGATCGAGAAATCCAAGGCCCAGGTGCGCGCCAAAGTCGAGCACCCGTTCCGGGTGATCAAGCGCCAATTCGGCTACGTGAAGACACGCTTGCGTGGCCTGGCGAAGAACACAGCGCAGTTGGTGACACTGTTCGCGCTGTCGAACCTGTGGATGGCGCGCCGACATTTGCTGACGAATGCAGGAGAGGTGCGTCTGTAATGCGGGAAATGGCCGGCGCGAGGTGCTCGCGCCGGCTATAAATCCGGAAAGAGGGGATGATTTGATCGTTTTTTAGCCGAATCACCGTTTTGAAATCGGCAAGGGCTGGAGTCAGCCAGAAATACCTGACTACTTCAGACCATCCTTAGAGGGTGTAGACAAAATAAAGTAAGCTGCTTGCCCCTTGCCTACACAGCATTGCACCATGCCTAAAACCGGACGCCCGCCCGTAATCGCTGCGGAGCATTACCCTCTGCTGACCAGGCTCGCTCATGCGCAACCCTATTCCAGCCAATCCGAACTGGCGCAGGCATTCCATGCTGAAACGGGTATTACCGCTCATCCCGATACCTTTGCCAAAGCGCTGAGGCTGGCCGGGATCGTTCGTGTAAAGGAACGAGCCAAAGGTAGTTTCCAGCCATCTGAGGCTCAGAAGTCTTATGGTTACACCGAGGCCCACCGGCGCCAGTTGCCGGAACAGCGCTACCCCAGTTGTCTGACGGACGCAGAATGGACGCTGGTCGCTGATTTGTTTGAAGTCTCGGGAGGCCGTGGCGTGCCGCCTCGTCACTCCCGAAGGACGCTTTTGGAAGCGTGCTGTTATGTCGTGCGCACGGGATGCTCATGGCGAATGCTGCCTCACGAGTTTCCGCATTGGGACAACGTCTACAAGACCTTTCGACGGTGGAGCGCTCAGGGCAAGTTTGAGCAAATGCACGACCGGCTTCGTGCCCAGTGGCGAGAGCGGATGGATCGTGATGAAAAGCCGTCAGCCGCTGTTCTCGATTCCCAGTCAACTCGTAGCTCTCCCCAAATTACAGTAAGGCTGCGTGCCAGTTCCCTTAATTACCATGACTTTGCCGTCGTAAGCGGCCTGTGGGGGCCGAGCGTGCAGCGGATTCCCATGGCAGACGGTGCTGGAGAGGTGGTTGCCTTAGGTGAGGGAGTCACCGAGTTCGCCGTAGGCGATCAGGTCGTGAGTACGTTCTTTCCTGACTGGCTTGATGGCGAGCCGCAGCAGGAGGGTTTTGGAACGGTGCCGGGCGATGGTGTCGATGGTTATGCTCGGGAAGCCGTTACGGCGCGAGCCACGTCTTTTACCAAGGCGCCCCAGGGCTGGACTCATGCTGAGGCTGCAACGCTTACCACGGCCGGCCTGACCGCCTGGCGCGTGTTGATGGCCGACGATTCGTTGAAGCCTGGGGACAGCGTTCTTATACAGGGTACCGGCGGGGTTTCGATCTTCGCGCTTCAGTTCGCCAAAATGGCCGGCGCGACGGTCATTGCCACCTCTTCCAGCGATGAGAAGCTGGAGCGGCTGAAGGCCATGGGGGCCGACCACCTGATCAACTATCGCCGTACGCCCAACTGGGGCGAGAAAGTGCGTGAGTTAACCAATGATCGGGGAGTTGACCACGTCATCGAAGTAGGCGGACCCGCGACCCTGGAGCAGTCGATGATTGCGGCACGTGTTGGTGGGCATATTTCTGTGATTGGTATCCTTACCGGCGTTGCCGGGGAGCTGAGCATCGTTACTGCGCTGACACGGCAGTTGCGACTGCAGGGTGTGCTGGTTGGAAACCGTACCCAGCAGCAGGAGATGATCAGGGCTATCGATGCCAATGGCATGCGTCCGGTTATCGATAGCCATTTTCCGCTGGACGAAATTGTTGAGGCGTTCCGCTATCAGGAAAGTAATCGTCACTTCGGTAAGATCTGCCTCGATATCTAGGCAGGATTGCTTCCTGATCGCTAGGGTCTGTTGCCGTTTCGACGCGGCCGTTCGCGAAACGGCAACAGACCCTAGGTAACCCAGGTCCTGAACTGGGCTTGCTCACTGTCGATTAGCTCAGTAACCAAAAAGCCCGATACAGCGTATCGGGCTTTTTTG
>NZ_BCBH01000057.1:0-16482 GCF_001320525.1 Pseudomonas sp. NBRC 111131
TGGCGTCCCCTAGGGGACTCGAACCCCTGTTACCGCCGTGAAAGGGCGGTGTCCTAGGCCACTAGACGAAGGGGACACGCTACAAGCATTACTGCCTGCTTTCACTCCCTGCCGCGTTTCGCTGTGAGCTTTACGCTGCAAGTGGCGCGCATTCTATGGATGCCGCGAAAGGCCGTCAACCCTTTTCTAGAAATTTATTTAAATCAATGACTTCGCTCTCTATAGAGGTAGCTTGCCAGGGGGTGTCCACGGATTGGCGTTGATTTTCTGACGGTCTGAACGCAAAGTGCCATCACTGGAGAAATCCGGCGACGAGCCGACACAGACTCACGTGGCGAGCTGGCTGGCCTGTTCGCTACACTCTCAATGTAAAACTTCCTGATGAGGCGTTAACGGTGACCCCACTTCTGATCACACTGCTCATCGTTGCGGGTATTGCCCTGCTGATCGTGATCGGCTACCTCAACAACGTGGTCGAGAACAGCAAACTGGAACGCGCGCGGCTGAAAATCGAGCTTGCCGACCGTGTGCGCCGCTGTGGCGAAATCACCGAGACCTTCCCCGGCCAGTTCATGACCCCGGCCCTCAAGCTGCTGCTGGCCCGTCTGGAACTGAGCCTCAACCAGCGGCAACTGGCCCTGGACAAGCACAATGGCGAGCTCAAGGCACGCATCGCCGAACTGGAAGGTTTGATCGCACAGGGCGAGCGAATCCCGGTGAACAACCCTCCAAGCCCGATCCAGACCGAGGTCAAGGCCAAGGATGTGCGCTTCCTGCTCGAGGCTCTGCACACCCAGATCGTCAGGGCTACCCAGGAAAATGTCCTGCAAACCACCGAGGGCAAGCATTGGGTAAAGGAAATTCGCCACCTGCTGGTGCTGCTGCACATCGAGTTCTTCAACAACCTTGGCCAGCAGGCCCTGCAACAGGAACAACCGGGCCAGGCGCGACTCGCGTTCGAGCGGGGTGTGCAGTACCTGCGAAAGCAGCCTGAGCCAAAAATATACGAAGAACAGCTCACCTACCTGGAGAAACTCCTGGCACGGGCCAATGCCCAGGTGCTGGACCAGATGGAGCCGGCCGAAAATGACGAGAACGCGTTGACCCAGGGGCTGAAGACCGATGAGGACGAAACCTGGAAGAAGCGGGTGATCTACGACTGACCTGTGCCGGCCGCTTCGCGGGCCTACCTGTGGGAGCGGGCTTGCCCCGCGAAGCGGCCGGCACTGACAAGGCAGCAATCAGCAGTCGGTCAATTCCAAAAAGAGCGCCGCCAACCGCTCCAGCCCCACCTGGTCCGCCTCGCTGAAACGCGCCAGCTTCGGGCTGTCCAGGTCCAGCACCCCAATCAACCTGCCCGCCTTCACCAGCGGAATCACCAGCTCGCTGTTGGATGCACTGTCACAGGCAATATGCCCTGGAAAGGCATGCACGTCTTCCACCCGCTGAGTCTGCCCAGTGGCTGCCGCTGCGCCACACACCCCTTTGCTGAAGGGAATGCGCACACAGGCCACCTGGCCCTGGAACGGGCCAAGCACCAACTCTTCGTTGCGGTTGAGGTAAAACCCCGCCCAGTTCAGGTCGTCCACCTGGTGATAAAGAAACGCCGAGAACTGCGCGGCATTGGCGATGAAGTCGCGCTCGTCGGCAAACAGCGCCTGCACTTGGGCCGCCAGCAGGTTGTAGCCGTCGAGGCCGACGCCACCGGCATTGAGATCGATCATTTATTTCTGCTCCAACAATTGCAGCCCAACCCAGTAGCGGGCGAACTGATAGGCACAACGGCCATTACGGTTGCCGCGGCCAGTGGCCCAGCGCACGGCGAGGATGTCGAGGTCTTCGTTGCGCTGCCACTCAAGGCCTGCAGCCTGCGCCAGCTGCCCAATCCAGTGTTCGACCACGTCGAGGAAGTGTTCCTGGGTGAAGGGGTAGAACGATAGCCACAGGCCAAATCGGTCGGACAGGGCGATCTTGTCTTCCACCGCCTCGCTGGGGTGCAACTCGCCATCGACGCGCTTCCAGTTCTCGTTGTCGCTTTCCTTCTCCGGCACCAGGTGGCGGCGGTTAGAGGTGGCGTACAACAACACGTTGTCCGGCGCCTGCTCCAGCGAGCCGTCAAGCACGCTCTTGAGTACCCGGTAGTCCCCCTCCCCCGCTTCGAAGGACAGGTCATCACAGAACAGGATGAAGCGCTGCGCCAACTTCTGCAGTTGCTCGACGACACGCGGCAAGTCGGCCAGGTGGTCGCGCTCGATCTCGATCAGCCGCAGCCCGGCCCCCGCATGCTCAGCCAGTAGGGCGCGCACCAGCGATGACTTGCCCGTGCCGCGCGAGCCCCACAGCAAGGCGTGGTTGGCCGGCAGGCCATTGATGAACTGGTGGGTGTTGCGGCCCAACTGGTCACGTTGCTTGTCGACGCCAATCAGGTCGGTCAAGCGGATGTCCAGGCTGACCTCAAGCGGCATCAAGTAGCCGGTTCGGCCATCGCGCTGCCAACGGGCGGCCAGGGTGGTGGACCAATCGATGGTCGGGCGTGGTGCCGGCAACAGCGGTTCGAGACGGGCCAGTACCGATTCGGCGCGTTCCAGGAAAGCATTCAAGCGAGCGTCCATGACGACTCCTAGCAAGACAGGTGAGATTAAAAGCTGAATGTGTGACAGGCCCGCCAGTAGCCGGGGCTGATCGGCTATGCTTGCGCAGCGCAAGGGACGTGAAACCGGCTCGGGAATCATGGATATCAAGTTCACCAATCGCCTGTCATACAAGCAAGCCCGGTTGACAGTCCTGGTCGGCTTCATCCTGGGAACATTGCTCAGTCTCATCCAGATCGGCATCGATTATGCCAGTGAAGACGCATCCATCAACCGCGAAGTGCAGGCACTGCTGCAAATCAGCCACAATCCGGCCTCGCGCATCGCCTATAACATCGATTCGGAACTGGCGCAGGAGCTGACCGGCGGCCTGCTGCAATCACCCGCGGTCATTCGCGCCCGCATGATCGACAACAACGATACGGTGTTGGCCGATGTCCAGCGCCCACGCCTGCAAGACCGCTATCGGCCACTGAGCGACTTCCTGTTTGGCGACCAGCGCCAGTTCAAGGAGAGCCTGTTCCTGACCCATATGCCTGAACAATACCTGGGCACCCTCTACCTGGACGTCGACACCTATGCCTTCGGCAGCCGCTTCCTTGACCGGGCCGGGGTTACCCTGTTCAACGGTTTTGTCCGCAGCCTGGTACTGACGGGCATCCTTCTCGCACTGTTCTACATGATGCTGACCAAACCGCTGGTGACGGTAATCGGCGCGCTCAGCGGCAGAGACCCGCGCCAACCCGGGCAAACCCGCCTGGAATGCCCACCTGGCCACGAACTCGATGAAATCGGCGTCCTGGTCAAGGTCGCCAACCAGCAGTTCGTCAGCATGGCCACCGAAATCCAGCAGCGGCGCACCGCCGAGAATCGGCTTACGCAGTACCTCAATGAACTGGAAGACATCGTCTCTGCCCGTACCGAGGAGCTCAAAGCCAGCAACAGCCGGCTCAGCCACTCGAACCAGGAGCTGATGGAGGCGCGCCAGCGGGCGTTGGACATGGCCCAGGCGCGGGCAGCCTTCCTGGCCAACATGAGCCACGAGATCCGCACGCCGCTCAACGGGATGCTGGGCATGATCGCACTGGCGCTCGACAGCCCGCTGCCCAGCGAGCAGCGCCAGCAGTTGGCGATTGCCCATGATTCGGGCAAGGTGCTGGTAGAACTGCTCAACGATATTCTCGACCTGTCCAAGTTCGATGCCGGGCAGCTTGAACTGGAACGTATCCCCTTCGACCTGGGCGCGATGGTCGAGGACACCGCCAATCTGCTGTCCCAGAACGCGGCGCAAAATGTCGAGCTGACCTGCCTGATCGCCCGCGACTTTCCAAGTTCGGTGCTAGGTGACCCGACCCGTGTGCGCCAAGTGGTCAGCAACCTGCTGTCCAACGCCCTCAAGTTCACCCGCTTTGGCCGCGTCGATGTGCACCTGGCACGCATTGTCGGCGGTGTCCGCCTGGAGGTGCGCGACACCGGTATCGGCATCCCCGAAAATGCCCAGGCGCGGATCTTCCAGCCATTCACCCAGGCCGGCGCCGGCATTACCCGCCAGTATGGTGGCACGGGCCTGGGCCTGGCCCTGACCCGCAACCTGTGCAGGGCCATGCAAGGCCATCTGCACATTCGCTCCGAGCCGGGGTTTGGGAGCTGCTTCAGCGCAGAACTGCCGCTGCCCATCCATACCGAAGCCATCGCGCCGGCACAGCTGCAGGGGCAGGTGGTGGCCCTGAGCAATGCCGGCAGCGGCCTGAACGAGCTGCTGCAGGAGCTGCTGCCCAGCTGGGGGTTGGGATACCAACGGCACGACAGCGCCACGACGCTGGATATCCGTGCGATCGACCTGCTGATCACCGACGACCTGGACCACTTGTTCGAACTGCGCCCCGCGCTCAAGGCGCCGATCCTGCTGGTGACCGCCTACGGTAATTTCCTGCCCGCCGAGCAGTCGGCGCAACTGGCACCGTTGCACCAGCTGGCCCGCCCACTGGCACGCAATGCTCTGTACCAGATGCTGCGCCGCACCTTGCAAGGGCACGCCCCCGAACACCCACTGGCCACCCCAGCGCTCACGGCCACCGCAGGCCGGGCGCGGATCCTGCTGGTGGAGGACAACCCAGTAAACCAGCTGGTGGCCAAGGGCATGTTGGCCAAGCTCGGCTGCGAGGTGCAGGTGGCCACCCAAGGCTTGGAAGCCCTGGAATGGCTGGAGCAGGAAACATTCGACCTGGTGCTGATGGACTGCAACATGCCGGTCATGGATGGCTACGAAGCCAGCCGACACATTCGCCAGAGCGGCCGCTGGCCTGAATTGCCGATCGTCGCCCTGACCGCCAACGCCATGCCCGAAGAGCGCGAGCGGTGCCGGGCGGCGGGCATGAACGATTACCTGGCCAAGCCCTTCCGCCGCGAAGAGCTACTGGCGCTGATCGATCACTGGGTACCGTTCAGCGGCTGAGCAGGCGCTCGATATCGGCCTCCAGCGCCTGGGGCTTGGTGGTCGGCGCATAGCGCGTGACACTACCGCTGGCCGGGTCGACCAGAAATTTCGTGAAATTCCATTTGATCTTTTGCGACCCCAGCAGGCCCGGGGCGCGCTGCTTGAGCTCGACGAACAGCGGGTGGGCCGCCGGGCCGTTGACCTCGACCTTGCGAAACAGCGGGAAGCTCACGCCAAAATTGAGCTCACAGAACTGCGCGATCTCGCGGGCATCACCCGGTTCCTGCTTGCCGAACTGATTGCAGGGGAAGCCCAGCACCACCAGGCCGCGCTCGCGGTACTGCTGCCAGAGCTGCTCCAGCCCCTTGTACTGCGGGGTGAAGCCGCACTGGCTGGCGGTGTTGACCACCAGCAGCGCCTTGCCGGCGAAGTCGCCCAGCACCTTGTGCTCACCGCCCAGGGTCACACAGGGAATATCCAGCATCGATGCGGCCATGTTCAGGCTCCGTTGCGGGGTTTGAAGTCCAGGCATACCGAGTTGATGCAGTAGCGCAGGCCCGTCGGTGGTGGGCCGTCGGGGAACACATGACCCAGGTGGGCGTCGCACTGCGCGCAGGTGACCTCGGTACGGATCATGCCGTGGGAGGTGTCGCGGATCTCGATCATCGCGCGTTCCTCAAGGGGGGCATAAAAGCTCGGCCAGCCGCAACCAGAATCGAACTTGGCCTTCGAATCAAACAGCGGCAGGTCACAGCAGATGCAATGGTAGATACCGTCGCGACGCTCGCTGTTGTACTTGCCAGTGAACGGCCGCTCAGTGCCCTTCAGGCGGCACACCTGGTACTGCTCGGGGTCGAGCATCGCACGCCATTCTTCCAGGGTTTTATCGATCTTTTGCATGTAGGGACCTCGGCAGGCTGAATTTCACCTCGCGCCGTCTTTTCCGTAACGCGGGTGGCACGTATATTAGTTGGCTTCGTGTGCAAGGCCTCAAGTCTGGCACCCGCGCCCCGCCCTTTCAAACCTTTCGACGGCGGCGCACCGCGTATTCTCAATCGGGATCACATCATGCAGTTCAGCAAATCGAACAAGCTCGCCAATGTCTGCTATGACATTCGCGGCCCGGTGCTCAAGCACGCCAAACGCCTGGAAGAGGAAGGCCATCGCATCCTCAAGCTGAACATCGGCAACCCGGCGCCGTTTGGCTTCGAAGCGCCGGACGAAATCCTCCAGGATGTGATCCGCAACCTGCCGACCGCACAGGGGTACAGCGATTCCAAGGGCCTGTTCAGTGCGCGCAAGGCGGTGATGCAGTACTGCCAGCAGAAGGAAATCGAAGGCGTCACCATCGAGGACATCTACCTGGGCAATGGTGTGTCCGAGCTCATCGTCATGTCGATGCAGGCGCTGCTCAACAACGGCGACGAAGTGCTGATCCCAGCCCCTGACTACCCGCTGTGGACCGCCGCGGTAAGCCTGGCTGGCGGCAAGCCGGTGCACTACCTGTGCGACGAGCAGGCCGACTGGTTCCCGGACCTTGAAGACATCAAGGCCAAGATCTCCCCGAACACCAAGGCCCTGGTGATCATCAACCCGAACAACCCGACCGGTGCCGTGTACTCCAGGGAGCTGCTGCTGGGCATGCTGGAGCTGGCGCGCGAGCACAACCTGGTGGTGTTCTCCGACGAGATCTACGACAAGATCCTTTACGACGAGGCCGTGCACATCAGCACCGCTTCGCTGGCCCCGGACCTGCTGTGCCTGACGTTCAACGGCCTGTCCAAGTCGTACCGGGTAGCGGGCTTCCGTTCCGGCTGGCTGATCATCTCTGGGCCCAAGCACCATGCCCAGAGCTACATCGAAGGCATCGACATGCTGGCCAACATGCGCCTGTGCGCCAACGTCCCGGCCCAGCACGCCATCCAGACCGCACTGGGCGGCTACCAGAGCATCAACGACCTGGTGCTGCCACCGGGCCGCCTGCTGGAGCAGCGCAACCGCACTTATGAGCTGCTCAACGACATCCCGGGTGTGAGCTGCGTCAAGCCGATGGGTGCGCTGTACGCGTTCCCGCGGATCGACCCCAAAGTGTGCCCGATCCTCAACGACGAGAAGTTCGCGCTGGACCTGCTGCTGTCGGAAAAGCTGCTGATCGTTCAAGGTACGGCGTTCAACTGGCCGTGGCCGGACCACTTCCGTGTGGTGACATTGCCGCGGGTGGATGACCTGGAGGCGGCGATTGGCCGGATTGGCAACTTCCTGCGCACTTATTCGCAGTAGATGATGGCCTCTTCGCAGCACAAGGCTGCTCCTACAGGTGTACGCGCTCCCCTGTAGGAGCAGCCTTGTGCTGCGAATGGGCTGCAAAGCAGCCCCGTACAATCTCACAGGGTGTTTCTTACATCCTGCAACGCTCTATCCCACAGCCCCCGCGTCATCCTCTGCCATACTCCGCCGTACACAGTTTGAAATAGTCGCCCGATTGAATCCACGCGACAAGCCCCTTATATACCCCGCAGTAAGCGACAATTCATCCGTCAGGAGAACGTAACAACCATGATGCGCATTCTGTTGTTTGTAGCCACCAACCTCGCGGTGGTGCTGGTTGCAAGCATTACCCTGAGCCTGTTCGGCTTCAACGGGTTCATGGCCGCCAACGGGGTTGACCTCAACCTCAGCAGCCTGCTGGTGTTCTGCGCCGTGTTCGGTTTTGCCGGCTCCCTTATCTCGCTGTTCATCTCCAAGTGGATGGCGAAGATGACCACCGGCACCCAGATCATTTCCCAGCCACGCACCCGCCACGAACAGTGGCTGCTGCAAACGGTCGAGGAGTTGTCGCGCGAAGCCGGCATCAAGATGCCCGAGGTAGGTATCTTCCCGGCCTACGAGGCTAACGCCTTCGCCACCGGCTGGAACCGTAACGACGCCCTGGTGGCCGTCTCCCAGGGCCTGCTGGAGCGCTTCTCGCCCGATGAAGTGCGTGCCGTACTGGCCCACGAAATCGGCCACGTGGCCAACGGTGACATGGTCACCCTGGCATTGGTACAGGGCGTGGTGAACACCTTCGTGATGTTCTTCGCCCGCATCATCGGCAACTTCGTCGACAAGGTCATCTTCAAGAACGAAGAAGGCCAGGGCATTGCCTACTACGTAGCGACCATCGTCGCCGAACTGGTGCTGGGCATCCTGGCAAGCATGATCGTCATGTGGTTCTCGCGCCGCCGCGAATACCGCGCCGACGAAGCCGGTGCTCAGCTTGCCGGTACCGCCGCAATGATCGGCGCCCTGCAGCGCCTGCGCGTGGAACAGGGCCTGCCGGTGCACATGCCCGACACCTTGAAGGCCTTCGGCATCAACGGTGGCCTCAAGCATGGCCTGGCCGGCCTGCTGATGAGCCACCCGCCGCTGGAAGAGCGTATCGAGGCACTGCGCCGCCGCGGCTGATTGTTCAGGCGATGAGAAAGGGCGACTTCGGTCGCCCTTTCTTGTTTCTGTGCCCTGCCCTCCCAATCAGCACTGAACGCGATACACCCGCTCCAACAGGC
The DNA here is from genome assembly GCF_001320525.1 of Pseudomonas sp. NBRC 111131. Taxonomy (NCBI): domain Bacteria; kingdom Pseudomonadati; phylum Pseudomonadota; class Gammaproteobacteria; order Pseudomonadales; family Pseudomonadaceae; genus Pseudomonas; species Pseudomonas sp. NBRC 111131. The sequence goes on from NZ_BCBH01000057.1 coordinate 8,574, forward strand.
TGGTCAAGCCCGCCTGCTGGAACTTCGGGCTTTCCCCGATCAGTTCATTCGTTTCCAGCGCTTGCAGGCTCCAGCCCGCAAGCCCCTGACGAACCTCATCGTCTCCCACCGAAAACGGCGGCCCGGCAAGCAGCTTCTGGTCGTAATCCAGGGTCACCAGCAGGCCCTTGGCGCCCACCGGCAGCGCCCGTGAAAGCAGTGCCAGGTAACGCTCGCGCATCACCGGGGGCAGCGCGATCATTGCTGCACGGTCATACAGCCCTGCACAATCGGCGATATCCTCCGCCCGCAAGGCGAAGAAATCCCCGCACCACACCTGCACATCGCCACTGCGCCAGACCTCGAATGCACCTTGTCGCGACACCTGGGCGTCCAGCCCATGCTCCGTGAAGAAGGCTTCCACCGCCCGCGGTGACAGCTCGATGCCCAGCACCCGATGCCCCTGTGCCGCCAACCAGGCCAGATCCAGGCTCTTGCCACACAAGGGCACCAGCACACGGCTGCCCGCAGCCAACCCAAGCGCTGGCCAATGCCGTTGCAAATAAGGGCTCGGCTGTGCCTGGTGAAAACCAATCTGGTTGTCGGCCCACTTGCGGTGCCAAAACGCCGGCTCCATGCTTCCTCCTGGTTTTTCGATAAGTTTGGCGAAGATCTTATATTGGATGCCGATCGGTAACTGACCGAAGATGAGGGCATCTTAACCTTCAGGACCCCGCCATGCTGCCCAGTCTGTTCATTTCCCACGGTTCCCCCATGCTTGCCCTGCAACCCGGCGCCAGCGGGCCGGCCCTGGCCGGACTGGCCAATGCCCTGCCCCGCCCGAAGGCGATCGTGGTGGTGTCTGCCCACTGGGAAAGTCGCGCGCTGCTGGTGACCGGCAGCAAGCAGCCACAGACCTGGCATGATTTCCACGGGTTTCCCGCTGCGCTGTATGCGGTGCAGTACCCCGCTCCGGGCGAGCCAGGGCTGGCGATGAAGGTCAGCGATTTGCTGAACGGTGCGGGTCTGCCAGCGCGCCTGGATGGCCAGCGGCCGTTCGACCACGGCGCCTGGGTACCCCTGTCGCTGATGTACCCAGACGCAAGCATTCCTGTGCTTCAAGTTTCCTTGCCCAGCCACGCAGGGCCTGCACTCCAGCTCAAGGTTGGCCAGGCACTGGCGGCATTGCGCGATGAGGGCGTCCTGCTGGTGGGGTCCGGGAGTATCACCCACAACCTGGGTGAGCTTGACTGGCATGCCGGGCCGGAGGTAATCGAGCCGTGGGCGCTGGCGTTCCGGGATTGGGTGGTGGAGAAGCTGGGCGAGGATGACCAGGCCGCCCTGCTGGACTTCAAGCGACAGGCGCCGTTTGCCGTGCGCAATCACCCCAGTGATGAGCATTTTTTGCCGTTGTTCTTTGCCCTTGGGGCGGGTGGCAAATTCGGCATCGTGCACCAGGGGTTTACCTTAGGCGCACTGGGGATGGACATCTACCGGTTCGACTGAAAGCCCTTATCGCCGGCAAGCCGGCGACCGGGCCCACACGGATAAAAAAAATCCCCGACCTGGGCCGGGGATTTTTTCGTTACGCCAGGATCAATCCTCGCGGTAGCGGCGCAGCTTCAGCTGCTTACCAGCCACGCGGGTGTCCTTGAGCTTGGTCAGCAGGCGCTCCAGGCCATCTTCCGGCAGCTCGATCAGGCTGAAGCTGTCGCGCACCTGGATACGGCCGATGGCGTCACGGGCCAGGCCACCTTCGTTGAGGATCGCGCCCAGGAGGTTCTTGGCAGCGATACCGTCACGGGCACCCAGGGCAGTACGGCAACGCACGCGGCCTTCGGCCAGTGGCATCGGCGCACGACGCTCGCGGTCACCACGGTCGCTACGCTCGGCACGGTCACCACGCTCCGGGCGCTCACCGCGCGGTGCGAAGCTTGGTACCAGCGGCTGCTCGCGCTCTACCGCTGCCAGGTCCAGCGCTTGGCCATTGGTTGCCTTGCGCAGCAGGGCTGCGGACAGGGCACGCGGGCTGCAACCCAGGGCCTCGGTCAGGCGGTCGAACAGTTCACCGTGGGTGGCTTCTGCTTCGGCCACCAGCGGCGCCAGGCTCGAGGTCAGCTTCTTGATACGCGCATCCAGCACGGCCTGAGCGTTCGGCAGGCGCGCTTCGGCAACCTTCTGCCCGGTAACGCGCTCGATGACCTGCAGCATACGGCGCTCACGTGGGGTGACCAGCAGCAGTGCACGGCCTTCACGACCGGCACGGCCGGTACGGCCGATACGGTGCACGTAGGACTCCGGGTCGTACGGCATGTCCACGTTGAACACGTGGGTGATGCGCGGTACGTCCAGACCACGGGCAGCGACGTCAGTGGCGACGACGATGTCCAGGCGGCCATCCTTGAGCGAGTCGATGACGCGCTCACGCTGGTTCTGGGCGATGTCGCCGTTCAGCGCAGCAGCCTTGTAGCCTTTGGCTTCCAGCGCGGCGGCCAGGTCCAGGGTGGCTTGCTTGGTACGCACGAAGGCGATCAGCGCGTCGAACTCTTCCACTTCCAGCAAACGCAGAACAGCCGGGATCTTCTGGTCGGCGTGGACCATCAGGTGAGCCTGGTCGATCGCGGTGACGGTCTGGGTCTTGCTCTGGATCTTGACGTGCTTGGGCTCACGCAGGTGACGTTCGGCGATCGAACGGATCGACGACGGCAGGGTTGCGGAGAACAGTACCGTCTGACGGCTGGCCGGGATGGCATCGAAGATCACTTCGAGGTCATCCATGAAGCCCAGCTTGAGCATTTCATCGGCTTCGTCCAGTACCAGGTACTGCACGGTGGACAGGACTTTCTCGTCACGACGCAGGTGGTCGCACAGACGACCTGGCGTTGCCACGACGATCTGCGCGCCGTTACGAATGGCACGCAGCTGTGGGCCCATCGGGGCACCACCGTATACAGCCACCACGTTAACGCCCGGCATCTGCTTGGCGTAGGTTTCGAAAGCGGTAGCGACTTGCAGCGCCAACTCACGGGTTGGCGCCAGGATCAGGGCTTGCGGTTCGCGCTTGCTCACGTCGATCTTGTTGAGGATCGGCAGGGCGAAGGCAGCGGTCTTGCCGGTGCCAGTCTGCGCCTGGCCGATCATGTCGTGACCGGCGAGGATGATCGGGATCGACTGATGCTGAATGGCCGACGGCTCTTCGTAGCCAGTGGCCAGAACAGCAGCGACGATATTCGGATTGAGATCGAGAGCGGCGAATCCGCCGGTTTCCTGGGTCATGGGTCTGCCTCTAGGTGCATCCGCAAAGACCCATGCTCCAAAGCTGCACATGCCTTGAAAGACCGGAAGGTCACCCAGGCAGCTTTGGCGGCGGGGATTTGCGAAAACGATTGAAAAAGAAAAACTTGGGAAGGTCCGCCTAGCGGACGTGCAGCCGAAGCTGGACTCGGAGGATTTGCACCACCTGATTTTGAGGTCCGCTAAAAGACCGGCGCGTACTATACCCGAATTAACAGAAGGACGTGAGGAAAATTTTCTCTGGTGAAGGCCAGTATGGGGCCATCAGTAATGACCCGCTGAAACGTTAATGCGTTGCTGGTTTACCGGCCCTGCCGCCGGCTAGCCGGCTCACAGCAAAACCGCGATTTTGGGGGCGATGGGGCCATCAGCGCCACAGCACCGCTTCAGGTAGCCGGTCGAATCACCCGGATCAACGCCTCCAGGCTATACCCCAACCGCGGCGCCAACGCCTCGGCCCGTGCCCGCATGCCATCCAGGTCCAGCACCTGATCCAGGTCTGCCGGCACCAATAGGATCACATTGCCCTCCTTGACCGGTAACTCCCAGTAATGCCGGTGGTACAAGCCGCGCAACAGCGCCGCACCCAGCGGCCTGCCATCATCGCTGGCCCACTGGTTGATCACCAGCCAGCCGCCCGGGTTCAGCTGCTTCTGGCAGTTTTCCAGGAAGGTCCAGGCCAGGTGGCCGACACCCGGCCCATGGTCGGTATACAGGTCGACGAACAGCAGGTCGGCCTTCTCCGCCGTGGGCAGCAACTCAAGGGCATCGCCCACGCGCACATACAGGCGCGGGTCATCGTCTAGACCCAGGTACTCCATGGCCAGGCGCGGTACATCCGGGCGCAGTTCGATGGCCTCGATGTCGTCCAGCGGCAGGAACTTCATGCAGGCCTGGGTCAGGGTGCCAGCCCCCAGGCCGAGGAACAGCGCGCTTTCCGGCTGCCGGTGGCAGAGCGCCCCGACCAGCATGGCGCGGGTATAGTCGTACTCCAGCCAGCTGGGGTCGGCGGTGAACACGCAGCTCTGCTCGATGGCATCACCGAACTCGAGAAAGCGGTAATCGTCCACCTCGTAAACGCTGATGACGCCAAAGGCATCCTCGACGCGGGCCAACAGCCGCTCTTCCCGTTCCGTCGTCATGTCCTTGCCACTCACCTGCGCAAAAACACGCATTGTCCGCCAACGTCCTCGCTGCAACAAGCTTGGCGCCAACTGTTACCATGGCAGGTAGCCTAAACCGACAATACCGAGCCCGTGATGAACCGACCGTGGAGCCCTGACAGCTGGCGTGCCCTGCCGATCCAGCAGCAACCGACCTACCCTGACGCCGCGCACCTGCTCAAGGTCGAGCAGACCCTGGCCAGCTACCCGCCGCTGGTGTTCGCCGGGGAGGCCCGCGAGCTGCGCCGGCAGTTCGCCGAGGTGACCGAGGGCCGCGCCTTCCTGCTGCAAGGTGGGGACTGCGCTGAAAGCTTCGCCGAATTTTCGGCAGCGAAAATCCGCGACACCTTCAAGGTGCTGCTGCAGATGGCCATTGTCATGACGTTTGCCGCCGGCTGCCCGGTGGTCAAGGTCGGACGCATGGCCGGGCAGTTCGCCAAGCCACGTTCTTCGGGCGATGAAACCTTGGGCAACGTTACCCTGCCGGCTTACCGCGGTGACATCGTCAACGGCATCGGCTTTGACGAGAAGAGCCGCGTGCCAGACCCTGAGCGCTTGCTGCAGGCCTACCACCAGGCCACTGCCAGCCTCAACCTGCTGCGCGCCTTCGCCCAGGGCGGCTTTGCCGACCTGCACCAAGTGCACAAATGGAACCTGGACTTCATCGCCAACTCGGCGCTGGCCGACAAGTACCACCAGTTGGCCAACCGCATCGACGAAACCCTGGCCTTCATGCGCGCCTGTGGTCTGGACAGCGCCCCGCAGTTGCGCGAGACCAGCTTCTTCACCGCCCACGAAGCGCTGCTGCTCAACTACGAAGAGGCCTTCGTCCGCCAGGACAGCCTGACTGGCGACTATTACGATTGCTCGGCCCACATGCTGTGGATCGGCGACCGTACACGCCAACTCGACGGCGCCCATGTGGAATTCCTGCGCGGCGTGCATAACCCGATCGGCGTCAAGGTAGGCCCGAGCATGAACCCCGAAGAGCTGATTCGCCTGATCGACACGCTCAACCCGGACAACGACCCAGGGCGCCTCAACCTGATCGTGCGCATGGGCGCCGGCAAGGTTGGCGAGCATCTGCCAGGGCTGATTCGCAACGTCGAGCGCGAAGGGCGCAAGGTGCTGTGGAGTTCCGACCCGATGCACGGCAACACCATCAAGGCCAGCAGTGGCTACAAGACCCGTGATTTCGCGCAGATCCTTGACGAGGTGAAGCAGTTCTTCCAGGTGCACCAGGCCGAGGGCAGCCACGCCGGCGGCATCCACATCGAGATGACCGGGCAGAATGTCACCGAATGCATCGGTGGCGCACGGCCCATCACCGAAGATGCCCTGTCCGACCGCTACCATACCCATTGCGACCCACGCATGAACGCCGATCAGTCGCTGGAGCTGGCGTTCCTGATCGCCGAGACCCTCAAGCAGGTGCGGCGCTAAGCAACGCCTGACGCAGCTGGCTGCCCTCCTCGCGGGGGCAGTTCAATTGCACGCACTCAAGGCCCAGCCACTGAGCCAGGCGCAGCAACTGCCCCGCCAGCGCCTGGTAACCCGCCTCTCCCAACCCGCCAGGCTCGGCGTGCACCGCGTGCACCGCCAACCGTCCATGGGCACGCTCGGCCCGCACGTCCACACGCGCGGCAATGCGTTCTTCGAACAGAAAAGGCAGCACATAATAGCCATAGACCCGCTTGTGCGCGGGGGTGTAGATCTCCAGGCGATAACGGAAGTCGAACAGCCGCTCGGTGCGATTACGCTCCCAGACCAACGAATCGAACGGCGAGAGCAGCGCGCTGGCCGCGATCCGCCGGGGGACACGCGGTGTGCCAGCGCAGTAGGCGAGCTGCTTCCAGCCCTGTACCTGTACCGTCTGCAGCCGACCATCGGCGACCAACTCCGCCAGGGCCGCCCTGCTCTGCCCAGGCTCCAGGCGAAAATAGTCGCGCAGGTCACGCTCGGTGGCCACGCCCAGGGCACTGGCGGCGTGCAGCATCAAGCCCTGCTGGGCCTGGGTTTCGCTCGGCAGTGGCTGATCGAGCGTCGCACGCGGCAACACCTTGTCCGGCACATCGTACAACCGCTCGAAGCCACGTCGGCCCGCCACCGTCACCTCCCCTGCGGCGAACAGCCACTCCAGGGCATGCTTCTCCTCGCTCCAGTCCCACCACGGGCCAGCGCGCTCCTGGCGCGTGGACAGGCTGCCAGCGCCCAGGGCACCCTGCTCGCGGACCGCCGCCAGCACCCGGGCGATCACGTCCTGGCGATCACGGCCGAACTGCGCGAGCTGGCGATAGATACCCCGGCCTTCGGCGGCATGCGCCATGCGCCAGCGCAGCAGTGGATAAAGGCTCAGCGGCAACAGCGAAGCCTCATGGCCCCAATACTCGAACAACTGACGCTGGCGGCCACCGCCCCAGGCGAGCTGATCGAGCATGGCCGGCGAATAATCGCCCAGCCGGGAGAACAACGGCAGGTAATGGGCACGCACCAAAGCGTTGACCGAGTCGATCTGCAGCACACCCAGGCGCTGCAGCATGCGCTTGACGGCGGCCAGGCCCGGGGCGGCCTCAGGCTGCTTGCCGAAACCTTGGGCAGACAAGGCCAGGCGGCGGGCCTGACGGATGGACAGGTTGAGGGACAAGGTTGTATCTCCCTGCAGGCAATTGTCCCTCCAGTGTCGGTTCCATCGCCCAGGCGAGCAAGCCGCGAAGCCGCCGATGCGCTACTTACGCAGCGGGTCATCCCAGAAGTGCCGCTCGGCTTCCTGCTGGATATCGGCCCGGCTCAACCCCAGGTCGTGCAAGGTTGCATCGCTCAGGCGCGCCAGTTCGCGGCGCTGGCGATACAGCTCCCACCAGCGTGCCGCACGCCGCACGCCCACATGCCACAGGTGGTTCAGGGTAGAGGCAGGTTGCTCGATGACGCTGATATGACCTTTCATCGTGAAGCCCTCCGTGTTGATGGCTCCAGTGTCAGGCCAGGTTTAAGATCAATCCAACGAATGTTTCTGATGCGATGCATCTCGGAGATTGATGCAATGTCCCAGTATCAAAGCCTCGATGCCGATGTGTTGCGTACCTTCGTCGCCATTGCCGAGCAAGGCGGCTTTACCCGCGCCGGCGAGGTGGTCAACCGGACTCAGTCGGCCGTCAGCATGCAGATGAAGCGCCTGGAGGAAGACATCCTTCAACGCCAGCTTTTCGAGCGCGACGGCCGCCAGGTGCGCCTTACCGCCGAGGGCCAGGTGCTGCTCGGTTATGCACGGCGCATCCTCAAGTTGCAGGGCGAGGTGTTCAACACCTTGCGCATGCCGCACATGGTAGGGGTGGTGCGTATCGGTACCCCGGACGACTATGCCATGCGCTTTCTGCCCACCATCCTGTCGAGTTTTGCCCAGGCTTACCCACTGGTGCAGGTGGAGGTGCATTGCGACTCGTCGAAACAACTGATGCTGCGCCAGGACCTGGACC
>NZ_BCBH01000058.1:0-15875 GCF_001320525.1 Pseudomonas sp. NBRC 111131
ATTGTGCGTCTAGCCATCATTCCATCTCGACTCATCCCAGAGCTCAGACGCTCAGTGGTTGTCAGGCCTCTCTGATAGAGATCCGTCCATATTGACGAGTAAATTTCGCTTTGTCCTTTTAATTCAGGATAAGCAAATTCGACCATCTGAGACAAAGGTCCTGAAAGCCAATTATTGGGGAATGATATTCCGTTTTCAGATGCCCACATCTGTGGGTTTTGAAAAAGCTTCAGAAGCTTTATGTGGGTCACGGTACAAACGTCGACAAAGTTTAGAAACAGCTGACGATAATCTTCAGATGGGCAGGTAGGCAGCGCTGAGTTCTTCACTGCATTACGTAGCGCTTCAAGTTTTTCAGCTTGGTGATTCCTGAGTGAGATATTGCAAACCTCGGCAACTGTGCTGATAAAAGCATCGTTTTCCTGAAGCCCTTCCTCAGTTACTACACCTTTCTCGATCAACTCGTTCAGCGTTTCACCAATTTTAAGCATAGTTTCAGTGCTCCGTTTGTTAAGAGGCGACTCAAGTATCGAATTGAAAATCTCTAAAAGCGGGCTTCCGATTATGGGTACGGCACCCAAGGTAGCCCTTGCAACACGGTGCAGCTTTTCCCCGTCCGGTTCAAGGCTAGGATCCAGGCCATCCAGTTCAACTTTACCCATTTCAATGCATCCCTTAGCTCGGCCAAATTCACCGTAATACCCCATCTCAAACCAAATTGCCACCATGCCGCATCCGGCCACGGAGGGCGGCGCATGCATGGAGAAAGCCATGAAAGACCAAGAACGCTCTGAACTCGCCGCGCGCGTCGCCGAAGACCTGGCCCAGCACCAATACACCCAGCTGGTGAATGAGAACGGCGTCGAGGTTTGGCGCTGCCAGCAGCCTGGCACCCGGGTCTACCACTTCGACATATGCGTCACCGCCTACGGCATGTCGATGTTCGGCGATATCGATGGGCTTCTGTGGCATGTCGGCGCCGACTACGGCATCAACTTCCTGCGCCACCAGAGCGACGGATACCTTCACGAAAAACTGGAAAGCACCTGTAAGCGCGAGGTGATCGACTTCGACAGCATCCGCGACACGGTCTGCAGCTGCATCGTTGGCCGAATTGACGAGGTGTTCGATGCCGACCAGATCCCGGCGTGGATGGCCGACATCCCCGACCGTGGCGCCACGCTGGAGCAGGCTGAGCAGTTGGGCGAGTGGCTGCGAGAGCAGGCCGAAGCAGACGAGCGCTTGTCATTCGACGACCTGGCCGACGTGATTGACGAGATCGAGACCTTCGCCGAAGGCCGGGATACCGAACTGGTGCTTGCCTACGATTTCCTCCAGAGCAATGAGTCGCTGCTCGGCGGAAGCGACCTCTGGGAGACCAAGATCAGCAAGCCATGCCCGAACCTGATGGCCCGGCTGTTCTACGTTCGCCACGCAGCCAACGCAATCATGGCGATCAAAGAGCAGGCCGCTGCCGCCTGACCCGCGCTGCCCGCCAGCGCCTTCCCCTATTCAACGATAACGCCTCCCCGGCGAGGGCGGCGCCTGCCTGGAGATCACCATGAGCACATTCGCAGTGTTCGGCATGACCGCGAGCGCGGCACTCGCCGAAGCAAAGAAGAAGACCAGGACCACACGCCCCAGCGGAAAGATCGGTTGCCCCCCCGTGGACCTTTCACCAGCCGAGTGGGACGACGCGGTCAAGCGCAACGCCGATGCCACGATGGCTGGGGAACGAGTCAAACAGCTCAGCACGCTATTCGACACCCCGCAGCATGCCCAGCAGTTCATCGATCTAGCCAAGCGCGCCGGCGCATGCCGTGACCTCAAGATCCGCTGCAAAGCAGCCCTGCTCGATGAGAAGGGCAAGAAGATCCTCAACCCCAAGACCAGAATGCCCCTCATTGGCTGGGCCGACTGGACACCCGAAAGTCACAAGGCTGCCTGATCCGGAGTTACCCATGCCCACAGAAAACCGATCCAGCAACACAGAGATGGTAAGCGTTCCGCGCGAGTGGCTTAACAGCGTCGCCCTTCTGCAGATGCCGCTCGACGAACTTCAGGAACAAGCCATCCAGCATCTCTGCGATCCCTGCGATGAGCCAGCCCCACAGCCCCACCCCGAGCCAATAGCCTGGATGGTTGGTACTGCCTTCTGGTGGACCAAAGAAGAGGCAGAGAGGGATGCAGCAGAGACTGGGCTGCAGATTGTTGGGCTGGGCCCGATGACCGATCGCACCGCTACCGAACTCGCCGAGAGCGAAACGATGGCGGCGATAGCCGAGCTTGCCGAGTGCGAGGCCATGGCCGATATGGTTGCCGAGCGAGAATGGGCGGAGCATGTCGGTACCGGCGATGTATCCAGCAAGGTCGAGGCAGCTTTTACCCAGCTGCACAACGACCTGCATGAGGCCGGCGAGATGCTGGCCGAGCGGGATTCGCTGCTGGATCGCGTCGTTGATCACGCCAAGTTCTGGCATGACCACCCATATGCCGAAGTCGTCGAAGGCATCGCCAAGGACTACAAAGCCCTATCCGCCAGCGCAGGACCAAGCTCGCCGACCTGGTCGTGCCAAGCATGCCAGGTGGAGCAACCAACTGACCGCGCGTGCGATGCGTGCGGCGGCAAGACCGAACTGGCCGGCGCCAAATCCTGACCGGAGCACATTTGTACTCCACTCAGCTGTAACCCCTCTCCCCTCTATTCACTGCCGCGATATGGCGGCCAAGGAACGACTGTGCCTGAAGAAACCAAATCAGCGTGGCCGGACCACTTCCGGTACATCGACGAGATAAGCCCCAAAGGGGTGACCATCGTTTGCAAACGCTTCGTCGTGATCCGAGAAAGCGAGCACTGTTACTGGATCGTTCCGCCGTCCTATGAGTATGTGGCCCTCGAGCACTTGAAGCGCGGGACCATGCCGAAGTATGCGAAGCGCGTACTGAAGTTGTCCGGTCGCCGGTTCGCTTACCCTGAAAAATCTCACGCGCTCCATAGCTACAAGGTGCGCAAGCGCCGCCAGATGGGCCATGCCCAGTTAGCGATCGAGCGTGCCAAGGCCGCTCTGGAAGATCTCAACGGTGCAGATGCTATCAACGACGAGCATCTGTGCTCGGGCGGTGACTACATCAAAGAACTGACCTGGGACTGCTGACTATGACCCGCCTCGCCCTCTGCCTCCTGCTGCTGGCCACCGGCGCCAGCGCAACCGAGAACGTAATCGACGTGCAGCACGACAGCCAGCGCGGCGTCACCTGCTACCTGCTCAACGGGGTCGGCATCAGCTGCATCCCCGACAGCCAGCTGCAGGCCGGCTACCAGCGCCAGCTCTCCCCGCACGAAACACAACCCGAACCTACACCCGCACTGGCGCCTGGGCGCTGGATTGATGAGAGGTATGAGCTGTGACAGAAGACGACATCATTCAGCTGTCGGCCAAGGCTATGGGCTTCGAGCTGGAGTACCGGCGCGGCAGTGACGCCTTCTACTACGACGATCCGGAGACAGGCCGGGAGGTTTGGCTGCCGATGCGGGATGACCGGCAGACGATGCTCATCATCGCAAAGCTCAGGATGGACATCTGCTGCTTGCACCACCTCGCTCGGGCCACAGCTCATGTTCCTTATGTCGGTTTCAAGCAAAGTGAGGTGTCGCATGCAGACGAACCCGGCGCCCGGATGAGCGCACTGCGCTTGGCAGTTGCAACTGTGGCTGCCAAGTATGGCCAGGGCATGCTCGTTGGCGGGACAGATGAGCGAGTTCTGGGGCACTTGATCGGCATAGAGGGATCAACGGCCCACGCCATGCGCGGCGCCATCCGCGAATCTCGGGAAGAGATCAGCAAGGCATGCCAGCGCCTGAAGCGAAAGGGATTGGTGACCAACAAGGGTCCTTTCTGGCAGGCGGTGCAGCGATGACCGACCTGATCGAAGTGAAGACGGCAGACCTGGTGGGCGAAGCGCTGGGCTGGGCCGTTGGCAAAGCCGAAGGGCTGAACCTTGAACTGGTCCCGCCGCAGTACGGCAACCCCAGGCGGGTGTTCGCACGGTACCAGGGCCAGGCCATCGAGCACACTAAACGCTACAACCCGTGGGAAGACTGGGCTCTGGGCGGACGACTGATCGAGGAGCGCATGGTCAGCCTGCATTGCCCGCAGAGCACCGACGATGTTTGGGCCGGATGGGTGATCACTAACAAGGGGGAGTTTTGCCAGGCCGGTGAGAACGCCCTGATCGCCGCCTGCCGCGCCATCGTATCCGCCCGGTTTGGCGATACCGTCCAGGTGCCCAAGGAGCTGATGCCATGACCGAACAAAGCACCAAGGAATTCTACTCTGTCGATCAAGCCTCTCAGCATGCCGCTGAATGGTGCAAACGCAATCCCGCATGGCGCCGGATCTGCGATATCCCGGATATCTCGGTGTTCGAAAAAACCTACGATGAGATTCCAAAGCGCGAGCGTGCCTACTGGGAAAAGAACGGCGGAGAAGAATGCTGGCGTGAATTCGGTGCCGGGGGAACCAAGGTGCCTACCGGGTTCATCTCTGGAAAGGGCGAGTTTTTCGACCACGTCCTCAAGGTTCCACTCCATCACAACATGATGATGGTGTACCGCGTCGGCAAGAGGTGGAAGCCATGATCGCCCTCGCCTACATGGCCTACCTGATCTACAGGGGGGACGCGATGACTGAGATGAGCAAGATCTACCCACACATGACGGAAAAGGAAGAGCAGGAGCACTTCAAAAATCTGCTCGCCGAGGAAGCGCGCCAGCGCATCGCCCAATTCGCGCTGCTCAAGGCCGAGGACCATCACACCCACTGCCGCGACTGTGGCCGGTTCGTCGACAAGAGCCGCTGGCTGCTAAAGGCCTCGGCATGGGCACAGCGAGGCCAGCGTCCGCTGTGTGCCCCCTGCTTCGCCGAATACGACTTCGACTACGGCTGATTCCAGCCTAACCCCTCAACCTACAACTCAAGCCCGCCGACATGCGCGGGCATGGAGAGCTATTGCCATGACGAAACACAAACACACGCCCGGCCCATGGGAAGTCCTGAACGAAACCGAGGTCTTCACCGGCCTCGGCGCCGACAGTGGTGATGGCGTGAAGGCGCTCCCCTCTGACGGCTGGATGATCGCTGATTGCGGCGACTGCGTGACCTTCACCGATATCGGACCTGCTGAACTCAGCCGGGATCTGCGCCGGGCCAACGCCAAGCTGATCGCCGCGGCGCCCCTGCTGCTGAGGGATCTGATCGAAGCCGCTGCCCAGCTGCGCAAGTACGAAGCCCTGCACCGTGCCAAGGGCACCGCCGACAGCCTGGCAAAGGCCGAGGTCAACGCCGAACTGGCATCGCGCTTCGAGCAGACCATCGCCCAGGCTACGACCTGACCACCGAACTGCCGCCACCGGCGGCGTGGAGACCAACATGAACACCCATTTCCTGCTCATGGCGCAGTATGGCGGCCAGGCAATTATCCCGCTCGAGCGCGTGTGCCTCGACTATTTCAGCCACCTGACCCCGGAGAAGATGAAGGGCAAGGTCGCTCGTGGCGAGATAAACCTTCCGCTGGTCTGCATGGAGAGCAGCCAGAAGTCAGCCCGGGGCGTTCACCTGAACGACCTGGCCACCTACCTCGACGAGCAGCACCAAAAGGCCAAGACCGAGCACGACAAGCTCATGGGTCGCGGTCTTCGACGCGTCTCTTGATCCTCTTCTGGGCCTCGATCACGGGGCCCGTTATCACCTTCTCGATCCATTCCCATCCTTTATATGGATCGCCATTCCCCCGCAGGTGCGTATAGCGCCGCATCGAGTTCCAATCCCGGTGACCGGAAACAGAGGCCACCTTCGGGATATCCCACCCCATTTCGAATAGTCGGCTCACGCCATCGTGGCGCAGGTCGTGAAAGTGCAGGTCGTCCATCTCCAGGAAATTGCAGGCCCGGGTGAACGAGGCCGATATCGACTTCGAGTTGTACGGGAACACCTCATCAGCAACCCGCGGCATAGACTGCAGGATCATCCATGCCTCGTCTGGCAAGTGACACCACACGTCGTTCCCGTACTTCTGGCCCGGGTTCTTCATGTCGGTGATCAGGGCCGACTGGTCCTTCTCGTTCAGTGCGCCCCAGCGAATGCGCGTTATCTCCTCCTGGCGACGGGTGGAAAACAGTGCGAACAGCACCACCCGCAGCATGTCGATCTCCTGCTTTCGGCGGTCGCGCATCTCCTCGAAGTACTTCAGGATCTTCTCGAGTTCGGCCAGAGTCGGTCGCCGGTTACGCTCACGACTCCGGGTGACCGCGCCCATCTTGCGCAGCACTTTCCGTGCGTCGGGCATGGCGTGCGGGTCGACCTCATACCCCCAGGCCGGCCGAGCAACAGACAGCACGGCGCCGAGGTGGGCCAAGTCGTTGCCCACGGTCTGCGCCTGAATGCCGTCCTTCTCCATGCGCCACATGGCGTAGTCCACCAGCTTCTGGCTGGTCAGTTCGCTGTCGATGACATCGCCCAGCCAAGTTTCCTTGATGGCCAGCAAGGTGGCGCGCTTGGTCTTGCCCAGCGGCCTGAGCTTTTCGTACTGGTCGAGGTACTTCTCCACCATGTGACGGACGGTTACCCCGCTCCGGTTGGCCTTCTCGATCGCGCCCGGCTCGTGCAGTTCGGCCTCGCGCTTTCGGATCCAGGCCTGGGCCGTAGTCTTCCGATCGAAGGTCTGGCTTTCCTGATAGACTTTCACGCCCTTGCGCATGATCCTGATCTGGGCGTCGTAGGTGGTAGACCCGTCTTTCCTTTTGCGGGTAGTGATAGTGCCCATTTTGCTAAATCCTCCGATGCCTTTGCTGAAATTCAGCAACGGGGTTTGGAGAATAAGCAAAAAAGGTGGTAAACGATAGAGAATGAGAGAAACCCGAATGCACCCCGAAACACCAGAAAACGCGGTCCGACCAATGGATACGGTAGTAAGGCGGTTTTCTGTTGCTCCGATGATGGACTGGACCGACCGCCACTGCCGGTTCTTCCTGCGCCTGCTGTCCAAGCACACCCTGCTCTACACCGAAATGGTCACCACCGGCGCCCTGCTCCACAACGACGCCCACCGTTTCCTGCGCCACGACGTCTCCGAGCACCCGCTGGCCCTGCAACTGGGTGGCAGCGTGCCGGCCGATCTGGCGGCCTGTGCTCGCCTGGCCGAAGAGGCGGGCTACGACGAGGTCAACCTCAACGTCGGCTGCCCGAGCGACCGGGTGCAGAACAACATGATCGGTGCCTGCCTGATGGCGCACCCGGCGCTGGTGGCCGATTGCGTCAAGGCCATGCGTGATGCGGTAGCGACGCCAGTAACGGTCAAGCACCGCATTGGCATCAACGGGCGGGACAGCTATGCCGAACTGTGCGATTTCGTCGGCCAGGTGCGCGAGGCAGGCTGCCGCAGCTTCACCGTGCATGCACGGATTGCCATTCTCGAAGGGCTCTCGCCCAAGGAAAACCGTGAAATTCCGCCGTTGCGTTACGATGTGGCCGCGCAATTGAAGGCGGACTTCCCGGACCTGGAAATCGTGCTCAATGGTGGCATCAAAACCTTGGCTGAATGCCAGACGCACCTGCAGGCGTTCGATGGCGTGATGCTGGGGCGTGAGGCGTACCACAACCCTTACTTGCTGGCCGACGTCGACCAGCAGCTGTTTGGCAGTGATGCGCCGGTGGTCAGCCGCAGCGAGGCAATGGCGCAGTTGCGACCATATATCGTCGCGCACATGGAAAGCGGCGGAGCGATGCATCACATCACGCGGCATATCCTGGGGCTGGCACAAGGGTTCTCGGGGGCGCGGCGGTTCCGCCAGCTGCTCTCGGCAGACATTCACAAGGCGGCGCAGCCGCTGGTGGTGTTCGATCAAGCGGCGGCGTTGCTGCAGGGGCGTTGAGCACAACCGTTGAGAGGCGGTGGGGAACCTCATGCCAACGGGTGACTCGAATCATCACCGTTGGCTAATCCCCACCACCCTACAGGCCCTTGAGTGGCCGTCGGGGGTCGGGTAATGTCGAGTCATTGCACAGGACAGAGCACGCCATGACCTCCAAGCTGGAACAACTCAAGCAGTTCACCACCGTGGTCGCCGACACCGGGGACCTGGACGCCATCACCCGCCTCAAGCCGGTCGATGCCACCACCAACCCTTCCCTGCTGCTCAAGGCCGCCGCCATCCCAGGCTATGCCGAGCTGCTCAAGCAGGTCAAAAGCGATGCCAATGGCAATGTCGACCTGGCCTGCGACACGTTCGCCGTGGCCGTGGGCGCAGGCATTCTCAAAGCCATTCCTGGGCGTATTTCCACCGAGGTGGATGCCCGCCTGTCGTTCGACGAGCCGGCGCTGCTGGCCAAAGCCCGCCAACTGATCGCGCTGTACGACAAGGCCGGTGTTGGTCGGGACCGTGTGCTGATCAAGCTGGCCTCTACCTGGGAAGGCATCCGCGCCGCCGAGCAACTGGAGAAGGAAGGTATCCAGACCAACCTGACCCTGCTGTTCTCCTTCGCCCAGGCACAAGCCTGCGCCGATGCTGGGGTTTTCCTGATTTCGCCGTTCGTGGGCCGTATCTACGACTGGTACAAGAAAAGCACTGGGCAGGAATACGTCGGTGCCGAGGACCCGGGTGTGCAGTCGGTCACGCGTATCTACAACTACTACAAGGCCAATGGTTACGACACCGTGGTCATGGGCGCCAGCTTCCGCAATATCGGCCAGATCGAACAACTCGCCGGCTGTGATCGCCTGACCATCAGCCCAGAGCTGCTGCAGCAACTGAGCGATGACCAGGGCGAACTGCCGCGGGTGCTCAAGCCTGGCAATGCTGGTGAGGCCAGGCAAGTACTGAGCGAAAGCCAGTTCCGCTGGGCGATGAATGAAGACGCCATGGGGACCGAGAAACTGGCCGAGGGGATTCGCCAGTTTGCTCGTGACCAGGAGAAACTGGAGAAGCTGATGGCTGACAAAGCCTGATACACATCCGGTTTGCTCGACGGGCGGGAAATGTTCAGCATTTTCCGCCCGTTTTGCTTTGTCCCGTAAAAATCGGCCCGCCCGCTACCAGAGCTGTTGATGACCTCCTCCACTGCATTGCCCCTCGTTCTCGCCGGCCCGGTACTGCGCCGCCTGGAGCCTCAGCGCCTGGCCATCTGGCTGGTTGGCAGCCAACCCTTGCAGCCAGCGCTCGTCATCGATGGCACGGCCACGTTGGAGTGCCAGGTCGTGCCGATCGGTCGGCACGCTTACATTCACTTGCTGGACGTTCACTTCGCTCAGCCCCTGCCCAGTAACGTCGAGCTCGACTACGACGTGCTCATCGACGATCTGGGCATCGCCGAGTGGGCACCGCACCTGCTCTACCCTGGCCGCCAGCGCCCTAGCCTGGTGCTGCGTGACCGCCTGGACCATTTACTGCACGGCTCCTGCCGCAAGCCTCACCACCCTGCAGCCGACGGCCTGCTGTGCGCCGACCGGCTGCTGCAGGCGTGCCCGCAACCGCAAGAACGCCCGGCTGTGCTGCTGATGACCGGCGACCAGGTCTACGCCGATGACGTCGCCGGCCCCATGTTGCGGGCCATTCATTCGCTGATCGAGTGCCTTGGCCTGTTCGACGAACCGCTGGAAGGCGCCGTGGTTAGCGACAGCCAGGCGCTGTACCGCCACCCGGCCTGCTATTACCGCCGCGCCGACCTGCTGCCCGCCCAGGCGCACAACGAAACCCTGCGCGCCCGCTTCTTCGGTGGCAAGCGCAAGCCGATCTTCTCCTCCAGCAACGCCGACAACCACCTGGTGACCTTCGCCGAGGTCATGGCCATGTACCTGCTGGTGTGGTCACCAGTGCCATGGCAATGGGTCGAACTGGACATGCCCGCAGGGCTGGCCGAGCAGCACCAGCAGCGCTACCGCAGCGAGCTGCCGTTGATCGAGGCATTCGCCGCCAACCTGGGCCAGGTGGCGCGGGTGATGGCTCACCTGCCCTGCTTGATGATCTTTGACGATAGTCCGAACGTAGGGGTGCGGGCAGCGTAATCCGAACGTACAGCAGTTATGGACACCATCTCATCCCTGCCTGCCTGGGAAAGACCTTCAACGTCCTGATTTCCATCCATGCGAACATGAGTGACGTAAGCGGCCAGAGAACACACCTTCAGAAATCCGGAATTAAGGGCGATGGTGTCCGCCTATTTTAAGCGGACGCGATCACCCTTATCGCTAGGATTTCCATGCGCCAACGAAGCTCCTATCCCAAACCCTTTAAGGCCCAGGTCGTGCAGGAATGCCTGAAACCCGGTGCCTCAGTTTCCAGCGTCGCCATCAGCCACGGCATCAATGCCAACGTGATTCGCAAGTGGCTGCCGATTTACCGTGATAAACCCGTCGCGCCACTTCCCGCGTTTGTACCGCTGCAACCGATTCCTAAACGGCAAGCTGATGAAGCCGTGGTCATCGCACTGTCGCTGGGCGACAAATCCATCACGGTAAAATGGCCCATCTCCGACCCGGACGGCTGCGCACGTTTTATCCGCAGCCTCTCGCAATGATGCGCATCGACGCCATCTGGCTAGCCACCGAGCCCATGGACATGCGCGCCGGCACCGAAACTGCGTTGGCCCGCGTGGTCGCTGTGTTCGGTGCGGCGAAGCCGCACTGCGCTTATCTGTTCGCCAACCGCCGGGCCAACCGGATGAAGGTGCTGGTGCACGATGGCGTGGGCATCTGGCTTGCCGCGAGGCGTTTGAACCAAGGCAAGTTTCACTGGCCTGGCACTCATCGCGGCTTGGAAGTTGGGCTCGACGCTGAACAACTTCAAGCGCTGGTGCTCGGTTTGCCATGGCAGCGAGTTGGCGCTAACGGCGCAATCACAGTGATTTAGCCTTGCTTTTCAGCTGTGGCAGGTGGATCGCTTTGGTAAAATCCACGGCATGACTTCCTCGCCCAATCTCGCCCAAATGACACCCGAACAACTGCGCGCACTCGCTGCGCAGTTGCTGTCGAAGGTCGATACCATGGCGCGAAAAATCCATCGTGACGAGACGATCATCGAGCAGCTCTCTCACGAGATTGCCATCCTCAAGCGCCACAAGTTCGCCAAGCGCAGCGAGCAGATCAGCCCAGCGCAAGGCAGCTTGCTGGATGACTTGCTCAACACCGACCTTGAGGCTATCGAGGCAGAACTGAACGCGCTTCGTCCCGCCCCAACGTCGGACGAACCCCGCCAAAAGCCCAAGCGCGCGCCGCTACCGCCGCAGTTCCCACGTACCGTCATTCGTCACGAGCCAGAGAACACCCAGTGTGTCTGTGGGTGCCAGCTTCAGCGCATCGGCGAAGACGTTAGCGAGAAGCTGGATTACACACCTGGCGTGTTTACCGTTGAGCAGCATGTACGTGGAAAGTGGGCCTGCCGCCAGTGCGAAACACTGATCCAAGCACCGGTGCCGGCCCAGGTGATCGACAAGGGCATCCCGACCGCAGGCCTACTGGCGCATGTGATGGTAGCCAAATTCGCTGACCATCTGCCGCTGTACCGGCAAGAAAAGATCTTTGGCCGTGCAGGCCTGGCGATCCCGCGTTCAACGCTGGCTCAATGGGTGGGCCAAACTGGCGTACAGCTACAACCGCTGGTGGATGCACTGCGCGAAGCGGTGCTGGCTCAGCGAGTCGTGCATGCCGATGAAACTCCGGTGCAGATGCTGGCTCCCGGAGAGAAGAAAACGCATCGAGCTTATGTCTGGGCTTATTGCACGACGCCTTACTCGGCCCTCAAGGCGGTGGTCTACGACTTCAGCCCCAGCCGCGCCGGCGAACATGCGCGCAACTTCCTGGGCACCTGGAACGGCAAGCTGGTCTGTGATGACTTCGCGGGTTACAAGGCCAGCTTCGACCTGGATATCACCGAAATCGGCTGCATGGCGCATGCCCGCCGTAAGTTCTTCGACCTGCATGCAGCGAACAAAAGCCAGTTGGCCGAACAAGCGCTGCACTCAATCGGCGGGCTGTACGAAGTCGAACGGCAGGCCAAAGACATGTGCGATGAAGAACGATGGCGATTACGCCAAGAAATAGCGGCGCCCATTGCACAGAAGTTACATGAATGGATGCTGGCTCAGCGCGACCTCGTGCCCGAGGGGTCGGCCACGGCCAAGGCTCTGGATTACAGCTTGAAACGCTGGGTAGCGCTGATGCGCTACCTGGATGATGGTGCCGTACCCATCGACAACAACCCGGTGGAGAACACGATCAGACCATGGGCGCTTGGGCGCTCCAATTGGTTGTTCGCCGGGTCTCTGCGCAGTGGCAAACGAGCGGCAGCGATCATGAGTTTGATCCAGTCGGCACGCATGAACGGGCATGATCCGTACGCATATCTCAAGGATGTACTGACGCGATTGCCGACGCAGAAAGCTAGTGAGATCGAACATCTACTGCCGCATCAGTGGATGCTGCGTAATTGCATGGACTTGACCACCCGTTTGCACTCGACTTGACCAGTTGTTTGCATCGAATTTGAACCGCGCACGGGTACGCCCTGACCGGCAGAAATCGACCGACTCTGTTGAAAAAGTCGGTTCGCCCAAACAGCCCGGTCATTGACTGGTTAAAACGCCTTTTTTGCACACTGCTACGTGAAATCTGAGTCCGGAAGCCTCTGCCGAAAGTAAAGATTTCAATCTCGGACGCATACTTTTCTGCTGCGGAAACCATGGTCGACTTTTTCAACAGAATCGGCCAAAAGCGGACGTAGCTAATAGACCACTGCTTTCGGTCAGTGCGCGGTCATGAAAGCAAGTAGCTGGCCGCAGGCACTCCGGATAAGGCCATCAGCGCCCTTCGATTAACTCTCCGAACAACTCCCTGACCTTGACTTTGGCATCCGCCAACGCGACTCGGCCTTCATCGGTAATCTCGTACATGCGTCGCTCACGGCGCCCGGTACGCTCATGGTGCGAGCGCAGATAACCTTTCTTTTCCAGACCGTGCAGCATCGGATACAGCGTGCCCGCGCTAAGCTCGTAGCCGTGGTGTCGCAACTCTTCGATGATGGCCAGCCCGAAGATGGGAGCCTCGGCGGCGTGGTGCAGGATGTGCAGGCGGATCAACCCGCCGTAGAGGTCTTTGTCGGTCATTCGCCGCCTCTCACAGGGCAATGCTCAACAGCCCGCCTAGGATACCGCTGCCCAGCACGACCAGCCACGGCGGCAGCTTCCAGAACATCAACGCCACCAGTGCCACAAGGGCCAGGCCGAAGTCTTGCGGGCCATGAATCGCACTCGTCCACACGGGCTGGTAGAGAGCAGCCAGCAGCAGGCCGACCACGGCCGCATTGATGCCGAGCAGTGCAGCCTGCGTGCGCAGGTTACGGCGCAGGTGTTCCCAGAACGGCAGGGCACCCACCACCAGCAGGAAAGACGGCGCAAAGATCGCCAGAAGGCAGATCAGGCCGCCAAGCCAGCCAGTTGGTGCTTGGTTCATCGAGGCGCCGAGAAAGGCTGCAAAGGTGAACAGAGGCCCCGGCACGGCCTGCGCCGCACCATAGCCCGCGAGGAATGCATCATTGTCGACCCAGCCTGTTGGTACGACCTCAGCTTGCAACAGCGGCAGCACGACATGCCCGCCACCGAATACCAGCGAGCCGGCGCGGTAGAAGGCATCCACCATCGCCAATGTCTGATTCGGGAACACAGCTGCTAGCAACGGCAGCCCCAGCAGAAGAGCAAAGAACAGCGCCAGCCAGAACAGGCCAACACGACGCCGCACGCTGATCGGCAGTGGATCATGGGCCTCTCCCTGTTGCGGTTTGAACAGCAGCAGGCCGACGATGGCTGCAAGGATGATGACACTCACTTGCCCCCAGGCAGAGGGTATGAGCAGCACGAAGCAGGTCGCCGCCGCCATGATGGAAATACGCGGTGCATCGGGACACAGATTGCGCGCCATGCCCCAGACCGCCTGGGCGACCACTGCCACGGCCACCACCTTCAAACCGTGCAGCACGCCAGCAGGCATGGCATCACCATAACTGGCGATGCCGAGTGCGAAGAGGATCAGGGCAATTGCGGAGGGCAAGGTGAAGCCCAGCCACGCGGCCAGCGCGCCGCGATAGCCAGAGCGCGACAGACCGAGCGCGATACCGACCTGGCTGCTGGCCGGCCCTGGCAGAAACTGGCAAAGGGCGACAAGATCCGCATAGCTGCGCTCGCTCAACCATTGTCGACGCACCACGAACTCATCGCGGAAATAGCCCAGGTGTGCGATTGGGCCGCCGAAGGAGGTGAGCCCCAAGCAGAGGAAGATCAAAAAAACAGCCCAAGGGCTACGGTCAGTCTTGGTGATCTCAGTCATGGTCATTACTTGATCTGTGACAGGGTTGGATGAAATTATCGATGTACGATAGCGTAAATCGATAATTGAGGTCGACCATCATGGAACTCATTCTGATCGGCTTTGCGGCACTGCTGGCTTCAGGGCTGACGTTGCTCTCTGGCTTCGGTCAAGGGACAGCGCTGATGCCAGTATTTGCCCTTTTCTTCCCCTTGCAGCTCGCTATTGCGGCCACCGCCGTGGTGCACTTCGCCAACAATCTTTTTAAGCTCGGGCTGATGGCCCAGCAGACTGATTGGTCGGTTGTGGTGAAGTTCAGCTTGCCGGCTGCCTTCACGGCAACCCTGGGCGCAGGCTCACTGGCGTTCTTCGACCAACTGCCGCGCGTCGGCCCATCTGGACACCATGGTCTTTCAGCATCCGGAACGACGCGGAAAGAACTCCTTGGAAGCTACGCACCAGACTGATGTGCGAACTTCTGGCCGGCGATGTGGGGGTAGATGTTATGCACGCGATGCGGCCGCAGTTCGCACTGCAGATCGACATAGGGCAGATCGCCGCCGATTTGGTGAAAGAGTTCAACAAGACGCCAGCACTCAAAACCTGGGGCTGGATGTGCATCATTGATGGCACGCCGCAGATGATGCCGCCCACATCGTTTTTGTAGCTATTCAGTTACGCCGTGCTTTGAGTGGTCAGATCCAATGCAATTGGCTGGTCAAATCCGATGCCAACAGGT
Source organism: Pseudomonas sp. NBRC 111131 (assembly GCF_001320525.1). NCBI lineage: Bacteria > Pseudomonadati > Pseudomonadota > Gammaproteobacteria > Pseudomonadales > Pseudomonadaceae > Pseudomonas > Pseudomonas sp. NBRC 111131. The sequence continues at coordinate 15,089 of NZ_BCBH01000058.1, forward strand.
GGTCAAGTGCAATGCAAACGCTTGGTCAAGAGAGGTGCAATTTCCCAGGATGCCTGGCTGATCTACGCAAGGCGTATTCCCCGTACGCTTACTGAGTGACTACAACTACGTTAAGTCGGTGAACGTCTTGAAATGCTTCGGCTAGCCTACGCTCCGTCCTGGAGGCTGTATGCTGAAAGCGAAAGTCAGGGGCATTTGTAGGAGTCAGCGATGAAAATAACCGGAAGAGCTGAGGTCGAGACCGTTACAGACGTCGTGTGCGATGTATGCCGTTGCTCCACCCGCTTGGATACTGGCGGGCATCAGTTCGGCACCCTACAAGCACATTGGGGCTATGGCACTGCCCATGATGGGGAGCGCTATGAGCTGCACCTGTGTGAGGATTGCTTCTTCCAAACATTGGCTTACCTCAAGCAGGAACGGCGAACTCAACATCTGTTCAGCGAAGATGGCCAGGATCTCACCGATAATCTCGGCCTGGTCGCAAAGAATGATTATTTCGGCGATGCCGGGAGCCGGTAGATACTCTCTGCAATTCGCAAGCGGTGGGATATGAAATAGTGCTTGCCCAACACACCTCGCGTGGTTAAGGGTAATAGCGTCCACTTGAAAATACGCGGGCACCATCGCCTTTAATACTGGAATACGGAAGGTAACTTGGCAGGACGCTTACCATAATTCAGCTTCACATCATCATTATCGTACGCATCGATCTGGACCTTTTAACGCCTCGATTTAGTGACGAACGCGTGCTCACAAAAATACCTCCATATCAAACGAACAATGG
>NZ_BCBH01000059.1:0-15472 GCF_001320525.1 Pseudomonas sp. NBRC 111131
GGTGCCGACGTTAACGTGGGGAAGGGAACGATCAAATTTTTCTTTAGCCACGACAGTGAACCTCTTGCCTAAAGGGGATTAGCCTTGTTTTTTAACGAGTGCTTCGACGATGTTCGACGGAGCTTCGGCGTATTTGGAGAATTCCATGGAGTAGCTTGCGCGACCCTGAGACATGGAACGAACGTCGGTCGCATAACCGAACATTTCTCCGAGCGGAACTTCAGCACGGACGACGCGGCCGGAGACCGACTCATCCATACCCTGGACCAGACCACGACGACGGTTCAGGTCACCCATCACGTCACCCAGGTAGTCTTCCGGGGTTACAACTTCGACCTTCATGATCGGCTCGAGGACCACGCCACCGCCCTTCTGGGCCAGTTGCTTGGTAGCCATCGAAGCAGCGATTTTGAACGCCATTTCGTTGGAGTCGACGTCGTGGTACGAACCGTCGAATACCGCGGCCTTCAGGCCGATCAGAGGATAACCGGCAACGACGCCGTTTTTCATCTGCTCTTCGATACCCTTCTGGATCGCAGGGATGTATTCCTTCGGAATCACACCACCAACGACTTCGTTGGAGAACACCAGACCTTCGGTGATGTTGCCCTTTTCGTCCACGTCCGGCTCGGAGAAGCGAACCCAGCAGTGACCGAACTGACCACGACCACCCGACTGACGAACGAACTTGCCTTCGATTTCGACGTTGGATTTGGTGATCTTCTCGCGGTACGAAACCTGCGGCTTGCCGATGTTGGCTTCGACGTTGAACTCGCGCTTCATGCGGTCAACGAGGATGTCCAGGTGCAGCTCACCCATACCGGAGATGATGGTCTGACCGGTTTCTTCATCGGTCTTGACGCGGAACGACGGGTCTTCCTGAGCCAGTTTGCCCAGTGCGATACCCATCTTCTCCTGATCCTGCTTGGTTTTCGGCTCTACGGAGAGCGAAATCACAGGCTCTGGGAAGTCCATACGCTCGAGGATGATCGGCTTGTCGGCGTTGCACAGGGTGTCACCGGTGGTGACGTCCTTCATGCCGATCAGAGCAGCGATGTCGCCTGCGCGTACTTCCTTGATCTCTTCACGCTGGTTGGCGTGCATCTGAACCATACGACCAACGCGCTCTTTCTTGCCCTTGACCGAGTTGATGACGGAGTCACCGGAGGTCAGGAAGCCCGAGTAAACGCGAACGAAGGTCAGCGTACCAACGAACGGGTCGGTGGCGATCTTGAAGGCCAGGGCCGAGAACGGCTCGTCGTCGTCAGCGTGACGCTCGTCGAACTGCTCTGGCTTGACTTCGTCCTTCGGCACGTCGATCAGATCAGGGTGGATACCCTTGATCGCAGGGATCTCGGTCGGAGCCGGCAGGAAGTCGATAACGGCGTCGAGAACCAGGGGAACGCCCTTGTTCTTGAACGAGGAACCGCAGACAGCAGGAACGATCTCGCTCGCCAGGGTACGGGCGCGCAGACCAGCCTTGATGTCCTCGATGGACAGGTCACCTTCTTCAAGGTACTTGTTCATCAGCTCTTCGTTGGCTTCGGCGGCAGCCTCAACCATGTTGCTGCGCCATTCATTGGCCAGGTCTACCAGATCGGCAGGAATTTCTTCCTCACGGTAGGTAGTGCCCTTGTCGTCGTCGTTCCAGTAGATAGCCTTCATCTTGATCAGGTCAACCTGACCCTGGAAGTTATCTTCCGAACCGATCGCCAGCTGAACAGGAACCGGGGTGTGACCCAGACGGTTCTTGATCTGACCGACAACGCGCAGGAAGTTGGCACCAGCACGGTCCATCTTGTTCACGTAAACAACACGTGGAACGCCGTACTTGTTGGCCTGACGCCATACGGTCTCGGACTGCGGCTCAACGCCGGAGGTACCGCAGAACACAACGACCGCGCCGTCGAGTACACGCAGCGAACGCTCTACTTCAATGGTGAAGTCAACGTGGCCAGGGGTATCGATGACGTTTACGCGGTAGTTGTCGTACTGACCACGGGAACCTTTCCAGAAGGTGGTAACGGCAGCGGAGGTAATGGTGATACCGCGCTCCTGCTCCTGCACCATCCAGTCGGTGGTCGCGGCGCCGTCATGCACCTCGCCCATCTTGTGGCTCAGACCTGTGTAGAACAGGATCCGCTCGGTAGTGGTAGTCTTGCCCGCGTCAACGTGGGCACAGATACCGATGTTACGGTAGCGGTTAATTGCTGTAGTACGAGCCATAAAGCCCTCGCAAAAAGATTGATGCTTGAATTAGAAGCGGTAGTGCGAGAACGCTTTGTTGGCTTCGGCCATACGGTGCACGTCTTCACGCTTCTTGACTGCAGCACCCTTGCCTTCAGCAGCATCCAGCAGCTCGCCGGCCAGGCGCAGAGCCATCGACTTCTCGCCGCGCTTGCGGGCGTAGTCTACGAGCCAGCGCATTGCCAGAGCGTTACGACGGGATGGACGAACTTCAACCGGAACCTGGTAAGTAGCACCGCCGACACGGCGGGACTTCACTTCGACCAGCGGAGCGATGGCGTCGAGAGCTTTCTCGAAGATTTCCAGGGGGTCGCTGTTCTTGCGTGCTTTGACGGTATCCAGAGCACCGTAAACGATGCGCTCGGCTACGGCCTTCTTGCCGCTTTCCATCACGTGGTTCATGAACTTGGCGAGGATCTGGGATCCGTACTTCGGATCGTCAAGGATCTCACGTTTTGCTGCTACACGACGTCTTGGCATGATAAGCCCTCAAACGGTCTTCAGGTTAGCCCGGGACGTGGGTCTTCGACCCCTGCCCGACCTTACTCTTATCGACTCAAAAAAATGGATGTCTGCAAACGGCCGATTACTTCGGACGCTTGGTACCGTACTTCGAACGACCCTGGTTACGGCCTTTGACGCCCGAAGTATCCAGAGAGCCGCGAACGGTGTGGTAACGAACACCTGGCAAGTCTTTTACACGGCCGCCACGGATCAGGACGACGCTGTGCTCTTGCAGGTTGTGGCCTTCACCGCCGATGTACGAGGAAACCTCGAAACCGTTGGTCAGACGCACACGGCATACTTTACGCAGTGCCGAGTTAGGTTTTTTCGGCGTGGTGGTGTACACACGGGTGCACACTCCACGACGTTGCGGGCAGTTCTGCAGCGCAGGAACGTCGGACTTCTCGACCGAACGCTTACGCGGCTGACGTACCAGCTGGTTGATAGTTGCCATCTACTAGCTCCACTGATTGTCTTGCGACTCTATTGTCTTGCAAGAAAGCCAAAAATTGGCGAGACGGAGCCTCACCAAATTTAAGGGTACAAAAGTCTAAAGAGGATCTTGCACCCAGTCAAGACAAGGCCCCGGCCCTCCCCGCCCGGTCATCGGCAACATTTCATGTCGCCGATGACCGCACGTGGCGTGCCGGGGCCCTGCCCTGTACTTAGTTACCGCTGGAATTCAACGCTTCGGTCAGTGCGGCTTCCACCTCACTGGCACTTACGCGCAGCGGTTTGTCTGCATCACGGCGACGCTTGCGCTCGCTGTGATAGGCCAGACCGGTACCGGCCGGGATCAGACGACCCACGACCACGTTCTCTTTCAGGCCGCGCAGGTAATCGCGCTTGCCGGTTACCGCCGCTTCGGTCAGTACGCGGGTGGTTTCCTGGAAGGAAGCCGCGGAGATGAACGACTCGGTCGACAGCGAGGCCTTGGTGATACCCAGCAGCACGCGGGTGAACTTCGAAATGAACTTGTCCTCGGCGGCGAGACGCTCGTTCTCGACCAAAACCTGAGTCAGTTCCATCTGGTCGCCCTTGATGAAGCTGGAGTCGCCCGACTCGGAGATCTCGACCTTGCGCAGCATCTGACGCAGGATGGTCTCGATGTGCTTGTCGTTGATCTTAACGCCTTGCAGACGGTAAACGTCCTGAATCTCGTTGACGATGTATTTCGCCAGCGCGCTCACACCCAGCAAACGCAGGATGTCGTGCGGATCGCTTGGGCCGTCGGAGATAACTTCGCCGCGGTTTACCTGTTCGCCTTCGAAGACGTTCAGGTGGCGCCACTTCGGAATCAGCTCTTCGTACGGATCGCTACCGTCGGTCGGCGTAATGACCAGACGACGCTTGCCCTTGGTCTCTTTACCGAACGCGATGGTGCCGCTGACTTCAGCCAGAATCGAGGCTTCTTTCGGACGGCGCGCTTCGAACAGGTCGGCAACGCGTGGCAGACCACCGGTGATGTCACGGGTCTTCGACGTTTCTTGCGGGATACGCGCGATAACGTCACCAACGCCGATCTGTGCACCGTCAGCAACACCCACCAAGGCGTTTGCCGGCAGGAAGTACTGGGCAGGTACGTCGGTACCTGGCAGGTACAGGTCCTTGCCATTGGCGTCGACCATCTTGATTGCCGGACGGATTTCCTTGCCTGCGGCAGGGCGATCCTTGACGTCCAGCACTTCGATGTTGGTCAGGCCGGTCAGTTCGTCGGTCTGGCGCTTGATGGTGATGTTTTCTTCCATGCCCACGAAGGTCACGGTACCTTTGAGCTCGGTAACGATCGGGTGGGTGTGCGGGTCCCACTTGGCGACGATGGCGCCAGCTTCGACCTTCTCACCTTCCTTGACCGAAATTACCGCACCGTAAGGCAGCTTGTAACGCTCACGCTCACGGCCGAATTCATCGGCAATGGCCAGCTCACCCGAACGCGATACCGCAACCAGGTTGCCATCGGCACGCTCAACCTGCTTCAGGTTGTGCAGGCGTACCATACCGCCGTTCTTCACCTGGACGCTGTCGGCAGCCGAGGTACGGCTTGCAGCACCACCGATGTGGAACGTACGCATGGTCAGCTGGGTACCCGGCTCACCGATCGACTGAGCAGCGATAACGCCGACAGCTTCACCGATGTTCACCTGGTGACCGCGAGCCAGGTCACGACCGTAGCACTTGGCGCAGATGCCGTAACGGGTTTCGCAGTTGATCGGCGAACGCACGATCACTTCGTCGATGCTGTTCAGCTCGATGAACTCGACCCACTGCTCGTCGACCAGGGTACCGGCCGGGACAATGACGTCCTCGGTGCCCGGCTTGAACACGTCACGGGCGATTACACGGCCCAGTACACGCTCACCCAGCGGCTCTACAACGTCGCCGCCTTCGATATGCGGGGTCATCAGCAGGCCGTGGTCGGTACCACAGTCGATCTCGGTCACGACCAGATCCTGCGCAACGTCTACCAGACGACGGGTCAGGTAACCGGAGTTCGCAGTCTTCAGTGCGGTATCCGCCAGACCTTTACGCGCACCGTGAGTCGAAATGAAGTACTGCAGTACGCTCAGACCTTCACGGAAGTTCGCGGTGATCGGCGTCTCGATGATCGAGCCGTCCGGCTTGGCCATCAGGCCACGCATACCGGCCAGCTGACGGATCTGTGCTGCGGAACCCCGCGCACCCGAGTCAGCCATCATGTACATCGAGTTGAAGGACTCTTGCTCGACTTCCTTGCCCTCGCGGTCGATGACCTTCTCTTTCGAGAGGTTGGCCATCATCGCCTTGGACACTTCGTCGTTCGCCTTCGACCACAAGTCGATGACCTTGTTGTACTTCTCGCCCTGGGTTACCAGGCCGGAGGCGTACTGGCTCTCGATTTCCTTCACTTCATCCGTGGCATTGCCAATGATGCGGGCTTTTTCATCCGGAATGACGAAGTCGTTCACACCGATGGAAACGCCGGAAATGGTCGAGTAGGCAAAGCCGGTGTACATCAACTGGTCGGCGAAGATGACGGTCTCTTTCAGACCAACCACGCGGTAGCACTGGTTGATCAGCTTGGAGATCGCCTTTTTCTTCATCGGCTGGTTGACCACGTCGTACGGCAGGCCTGCCGGTACTACCTGGAACAGCAGCGCACGGCCAACGGTGGTGTCGACGATGCGGGTATTCTTGGTAACGCTGCCATCGCGATCCTTCACGGTCTCGTTGATACGGACCTTGATTTTCGCGTGCAGGGCAGCTTCGCCGGCGCGGAATACGCGGTCGACTTCCTGCAGGTCAGCGAATACGCGACCTTCGCCCTTGGCGTTGATGGCTTCACGGGTCATGTAGTACAGACCCAGTACAACGTCCTGCGACGGAACGATGATTGGCTCACCGTTGGCTGGCGACAGAATGTTGTTGGTCGACATCATCAGCGCACGCGCTTCGAGCTGGGCTTCCAGCGTCAGCGGCACGTGAACGGCCATCTGGTCACCGTCGAAGTCGGCGTTGTACGCGGCACAGACCAGCGGGTGCAGCTGGATTGCCTTACCTTCGATGAGCACAGGCTCGAACGCCTGGATACCCAGACGGTGAAGGGTCGGTGCACGGTTGAGCAGTACGGGGTGTTCGCGAATCACTTCAGCGAGAACGTCCCACACCTCTGGCAGCTCGCGCTCGACCATCTTCTTGGCAGCCTTGATGGTGGTCGCCAGACCACGCATTTCCAGCTTGCCGAAAATGAACGGCTTGAACAGCTCCAGGGCCATCTTTTTCGGCAGACCGCACTGGTGCAGACGCAGGGTCGGGCCTACGGTAATTACCGAACGGCCGGAGTAGTCCACACGCTTACCGAGCAGGTTCTGACGGAAGCGACCTTGCTTACCTTTGATCATGTCGGCCAGGGACTTCAGCGGACGCTTGTTCGAGCCAGTGATGGCGCGACCGCGACGGCCGTTGTCCAGCAAGGCGTCGACCGCTTCCTGCAGCATGCGCTTTTCGTTGCGCACGATGATGTCCGGCGCCGACAGATCGAGCAGGCGCTTCAGACGGTTGTTACGGTTGATCACCCGACGATACAGATCGTTCAGGTCGGAGGTCGCGAAGCGGCCGCCATCCAGCGGCACCAGCGGACGCAGGTCCGGCGGCAGTACTGGCAGGACGGTCAGAACCATCCACTCAGGCAGGTTGCCCGAGCCCTGGAAAGCTTCCATCAGCTTCAGGCGCTTGGACAGCTTCTTGATCTTGGTTTCCGAGTTGGTCTGCGGAATTTCTTCACGCAGGCGGCCGATCTCGTGCTCCAGGTCGATAGCGTGCAGCAGCTCGCGGACAGCCTCGGCACCCATGCGGGCGTCGAAGTCGTCACCGAACTCTTCCAGCGCTTCGAAGTACTGCTCGTCGTTGAGCAGCTGACCCTTCTCGAGGGTGGTCATGCCCGGATCGATCACGACGTAGCTCTCGAAGTAGAGCACGCGCTCGATATCACGCAGGGTCATGTCCATCAGCAGGCCGATACGGGACGGCAGCGACTTCAGGAACCAGATGTGAGCAACCGGCGAGGCCAGTTCGATGTGCGCCATGCGCTCACGACGAACCTTGGCCAGGGCAACTTCAACGCCGCACTTCTCGCAGATTACGCCGCGGTGCTTGAGGCGCTTGTACTTGCCGCACAGGCACTCGTAGTCCTTGACTGGGCCAAAGATCTTGGCGCAGAACAGGCCGTCACGCTCAGGTTTGAACGTACGGTAGTTGATGGTTTCCGGCTTCTTAACTTCACCGAACGACCACGAACGGATCATTTCAGGCGACGCCAGACCGATGCGGATGGCGTCGAACTCTTCGACTTGACCCTGGTTTTTCAGCAGATTCAGTAGGTCTTTCAAGGCCTTTCCTCCTGGCGGAGCAGGAAGCGGGCAATACCTGCCCCGCTCCCCTTCGCGTCACGTGTTATTCGGTTTCCAGATCGATATCGATACCGAGCGAACGGATCTCTTTGATCAACACGTTGAAGGACTCGGGCATGCCCGGCTCCATACGGTGATCGCCATCCACGATGTTCTTGTACATCTTGGTACGGCCGTTCACGTCGTCCGACTTCACTGTGAGCATTTCTTGCAGGGTGTATGCCGCGCCGTATGCTTCCAGCGCCCACACTTCCATCTCCCCGAAACGCTGACCACCGAACTGCGCCTTACCACCCAGCGGCTGCTGGGTAACCAGGCTGTAGGAACCAGTGGAACGCGCGTGCATCTTGTCGTCCACCAAGTGGTTCAGCTTGAGCATGTACATGTAACCAACGGTCACAGGACGCTCGAACTTGTTGCCGGTGCGACCGTCGAACAGCACCATCTGGCCGCTCTCTGGCAGGTCCGCCAGCTTCAGCATGGCCTTGATCTCACGCTCCTTGGCACCGTCGAAGACCGGGGTAGCCATAGGCACACCTTTCTTCAGGTTGTTCGCCAGGGCGAGGATCTCTTCGTCGGTGAACTCTTCCAGGTTCTCCTGACGACCACCGATTTCGTTGTAGATTTCGGTGAGGAAGCCACGCAGCTCAGCTGCCTTGCGCTGCTCTTCGATCATCCGGTCGATCTTCTCGCCCAGGCCCTTGGCCGCGAGGCCCAGGTGGGTTTCAAGGATCTGACCGACGTTCATACGCGAAGGTACGCCCAACGGGTTCAGTACGACGTCGACCGGCGTACCGTTGGCGTCGTGCGGCATGTCTTCGACCGGCATGATCACCGAGACGACACCCTTGTTACCGTGACGGCCGGCCATCTTGTCACCCGGCTGGATGCGACGGCGGATTGCCAGGTAGACCTTGACGATCTTCAGTACGCCCGGAGCCAGGTCATCGCCCTGCTGCAGCTTGCGCTTCTTGTCTTCGAACTTGTCGTCCAGCAGGCGGCGGCGATCGACGATGTACTGCTGAGCCTTTTCCAGCTGCTCGTTCAGTGCATCTTCAGCCATACGCAGCTTGAACCACTGGCCGTGCTCCAGACCGTCCAGTACTTCGTCGGAGACCACGGTGCCTTTCTTCAGGCCCGCACCACCGTCGACCACCTGGCCGTTCAGGGCTGCACGCAGACGTTCGAAGGTAGCACCTTCGACGATGCGGAACTCTTCGTTGAGGTCCTTGCGGATCTCATCCAGCTGCATCTTCTCGATGGCCAGGGCGCGGCTGTCGCGCTCAACGCCATCACGGGTGAAGACCTGTACGTCGATGACGGTACCCTTGGTGCCGGTCGGCACGCGCAGGGAGGTGTCCTTAACGTCGCTGGCCTTCTCGCCGAAGATCGCGCGCAGCAGTTTTTCTTCCGGCGTCAGCTGGGTTTCGCCTTTTGGCGTTACCTTGCCGACCAGGATGTCGCCAGCGCCCACTTCGGCACCTACGTAGACGATACCCGCTTCGTCCAGCTTGTTCAGTGCGGCTTCACCCACGTTCGGGATGTCCGCAGTGATTTCCTCTGGGCCAAGCTTGGTGTCACGCGCCACACAGGTCAGTTCCTGAATGTGGATGGTGGTGAAGCGGTCTTCCTGGACCACACGCTCGGACAGGCAGATGGAGTCTTCGAAGTTGAAGCCGTTCCACGCCATGAACGCGATGCGCATGTTCTGACCCAGCGCCAGTTCACCCATGTCGGTGGACGGGCCGTCGGCCATGATGTCGCCACGCTGCACCTTGTCACCTTTGCTCACCAGCGGACGCTGGTTGATGCAGGTGTTCTGGTTCGAGCGGGTGTACTTGGTCAGGTTGTAGATATCTACACCTGCTTCACCGGTTTCGACTTCGTCGTCGGCAACGCGCACGACGATGCGGCTGGCGTCGACCGAATCGATCACACCACCACGGCGAGCAACCACGCAGACACCAGAGTCACGGGCGACGTTGCGCTCCATGCCGGTACCGACCAGCGGCTTGTCAGCGCGCAGGGTAGGTACAGCCTGACGCTGCATGTTCGAACCCATGAGTGCACGGTTGGCGTCGTCGTGCTCAAGGAACGGAATCAGCGAGGCAGCAACGGAAACAACCTGCTTCGGCGAAACGTCCATCAGGGTGACGTCTTCCGGCGCCTTGACGGTGAATTCGTTCAGGTGACGGACCGCTACCAGCTCATCGATCAGCTGCTTCTTCTCGTTCATCGCGGCCGAAGCCTGGGCGATGACGTGATCGGCTTCTTCGATCGCCGACAGGAACACGATGTCGTCGCTGACCACGCCTTCCTTCACCACACGGTACGGGCTTTCCAGGAAACCGTACTGGTTGGTGCGGGCATAGGCTGCCAGGGAGTTGATCAGACCGATGTTCGGACCTTCAGGGGTCTCGATCGGGCACACACGGCCGTAGTGGGTCGGGTGTACGTCACGGACTTCGAAGCCTGCGCGCTCACGGGTCAGACCACCTGGGCCAAGCGCGGAGACACGGCGCTTGTGGGTAATCTCGGAGAGCGGGTTGTTCTGGTCCATGAACTGCGAGAGCTGGCTGGAACCGAAGAACTCTTTCACCGCCGCCGCAACCGGCTTGGCGTTGATCAGGTCCTGCGGCATCAAGCCTTCGCTTTCGGCCATCGACAGACGCTCTTTGACCGCACGCTCGACACGCACCAGGCCAACGCGGAACTGGTTCTCGGCCATCTCACCGACGCAACGTACGCGACGGTTACCGAGGTGGTCGATGTCGTCGACGATGCCTTTGCCGTTACGGATGTCGACCAGGGTCTTGAGGACCTCGACGATATCTTCCTTGCTCAGCACGCCCGAACCTTCGATCTCGGTGCGACCGATACGACGGTTGAACTTCATGCGGCCAACGGCGGACAGGTCGTAACGCTCGGCGCTGAAGAACAGGTTGTTGAACAGGGTCTCGGCGGCGTCCTTGGTTGGTGGCTCGCCTGGACGCATCATGCGGTAGATCTCGACCAGCGCTTCCAGTTGGTTGCTGGTGGTGTCGATCTTCAGGGTATCCGAGATGAACGGACCGCAGTCGATATCGTTGGTGTACAGGGTCTCGATGCGGACGACCTGAGCCTTGGCGATCTTGATCAGCAGCTCGGTGGTCAGCTCGGTGTTGCACTCGGCCAGGATCTCGCCGGTAGCTGGATGCACGATAGCCTTGGCAGTGGTGCGACCCAGGACATATTCCATTGGAACGTCCAGCTGGTTGACACCGGCCTTCTCGAGCTGATTGACATGGCGCGCGGTAATACGGCGGCCTTGCTCGACGATGACCTTGCCGCTGCCGTCATGGATGTCCATGACCGCGACTTCACCACGCAGACGCTGAGGCACCAGTTCCAGGCTCAGTTTTTCGCCGGAAATGTGGAACACGTTGGTGGTGTAGAAGGTGTTCAGGACCTCTTCGGTGCTGTAACCCAGCGCGCGCAGCAGTACCGAGGCCGGCAGTTTGCGGCGACGGTCGATACGCACGAACACGCAGTCCTTCGGGTCGAACTCGAAGTCCAGCCAGGAGCCGCGGTAAGGAATGATGCGAGCGGAGTACAGCAGCTTGCCGGAGCTGTGCGTCTTGCCACGGTCGTGGTCGAAGAACACACCAGGCGAACGGTGCAGCTGGGAAACGATCACACGCTCGGTACCGTTGATAACGAAGGTACCGTTCTCAGTCATCAGGGGGATTTCACCCATGTAGACTTCTTGCTCTTTGATGTCCTTGATCGCTTTGTTCGACGATTCCTTGTCGAAGATGATCAGGCGCACCTTGACCCGCAGTGGGACCGCGAAGGTCACGCCACGCAGGACACATTCCTTCACATCGAAGGCGGGCTCGCCCAGGCGATAGCCTACGTACTCCAGGGCAGCATTGCCGGAGTAGCTGATGATCGGGAATACCGATTTGAAGGCCGCGTGCAGGCCGACGTCGCGGAACTGATCCTTGGATGCTCCCGCTTGCAGGAATTCGCGATACGAATCCAGCTGGATGGCCAGGAGGTAAGGCACATCCATGACGTCCGGCAACTTGCTAAAGTCCTTGCGGATACGTTTTTTCTCAGTGTATGAGTAAGCCATCAGCGTTCCCCAGCTTGGTCACCTGCTTGTTTGGCTTCTCCCGGCGGGAGCAGCCAGAAAATCGTGCAAACCCCTTGGTTTGCGCCACCCACATGGGTGTCTTGCAGCTTGTTATCGGGGCCGACCTGATCGACCACCAATAACGGAAAAAGGCCGGTGGCATAAGCCACCAGCCATCAGCCTTCGCTCAACGCTCCGGCTGGAGTCGCAAAGTCGAAATTACTTCAGCTCGACTTTAGCGCCAGCTTCTTCCAGCTTCTTCTTAGCGTCTTCAGCGGCTTCTTTCGAAACGCCTTCAGCTACGACCTGAGGAGCGCCATCGACTTTCTCTTTGGCTTCTTTCAGGCCCAGACCGGTCAGTTCGCGAACGGCTTTGATCACGTTCACTTTCTTGTCGCCGGCTTCAACCAGAACAACGTTGAACTCGGTCTGCTCTTCAACAACGGCAGCAGCAGCAGCTGGGCCAGCAGCGGCAACAGCAGCGGTAACGCCGAAGGTTTCTTCCATTGCTTTGATCAGCTCAACAACTTCCAGAACGGTTTTCTGGCCGATTGCTTCGATGATTTGTTCGTTAGTCAGAGACATGACTTAAATCCTGTATTGGGGTGACAGCCTACGCAGCCATCAAATTAAACGTATGATTTTGAAAGAGTTCCGCGTGCCTTAGGCAGCGGTCGCTTCTTTCTGGTCGCGAATGGCTGCCAGAGTACGAGCCAGCTTGCTGGTAGCGCCTTGGATCACGCTCATCAGTTTCGCAATAGCTTCGTCGCGGGTCGGCAGGGTAGCCAACACGTCGATCTGGTTCGCTGCAATGAAATTGCCGTCAAACGCAGCTGCCTTGATCTCGAACTTGTCCTGACCCTTGGCGAACTCTTTGAACAGACGAGCAGCAGCGCCCGGGTGTTCGTTGGAGAAAGCGATCAGGGTCGGGCCTTTGAACGCGTCGTTGAGGATCGAATACTCGGTGCCTTCAACTGCGCGCTTGAGCAGGGTGTTACGTACGACACGTACGTAAACGCCAGCTTCGCGGGCCTCTTTACGGAGTCCGGTCATTGCGCTTACAGTCACACCACGGGCATCGGCCACGACAGCGGACAGAGCGACTTTGGCAGCCTCGTTGACTTCAGCGACGATGGCCTTCTTGTCTTCGAGTTTAATTGCCACGGGTTTACTCCTGGTTTTTACCGTTTCATCTGGCCGAAGCCGGATGTCGTTTTGGTGTCTGATTCGGTAACGAATCGGGAGCACCATCTGCGTAGGCTTGTGGTTTAAGGCTTGCGCCGCCTACGGTCTTGGATAGCCCCCGCCAGGCAGGGACCCCAATTTTTGCTGGCAACGCGACAAGTCGCGCTGCCATGGTCTTACGCGTTCAGCGAGCTCTGATCGATGACCAGACCTGGGCCCATGGTGGTGCTCAGGGTAACGCGCTTGACGTAGATACCTTTCGAGGAAGCCGGCTTGATACGCTTCAGATCAGCGATCAGGGCTTCAACGTTTTCCTTCAGCTTGCCAGCTTCGAAGCCGACCTTGCCAACGGAGGTGTGGATGATACCGTTTTTGTCGGTACGATAGCGAACCTGACCCGCTTTGGCGTTTTTGACAGCGCCAGCGACGTCTGGAGTCACAGTACCAACTTTCGGGTTAGGCATCAGGCCGCGAGGACCCAGAACCTGACCCAGCTGACCCACAACGCGCATGGCATCAGGCGATGCGATGACGACGTCATAGTTCAGGTCGCCGGCTTTCATTTCGGCAGCCAGATCGTCCATACCTACGCGGTCAGCGCCGGCGGCCAGAGCGGCTTCAGCAGCCGGGCCCTGGGTGAAGACGGCAACGCGAACGGTTTTGCCAGTGCCGTGTGGCAGCACGGTAGCGCTACGGACGACCTGGTCGGATTTACGTGGGTCAACGCCGAGGTTGACGGCAACGTCGAAGGATTCGCTGAACTTCACGGTGGACAGTTCGGCCAGCAGCACGGCTGCTTCTTCGAAGTTGTAAACTTTGCCAGCTTCGATTTTCGAAGCAATGGCCTTTTGGCGCTTGGTCAGCTTAGCCATTACACACCCTCCACGTTCAGGCCCATGCTGCGGGCAGAGCCAGCGATGGTGCGTACAGCAGCGTCCAGGTCAGCAGCGGTCAGATCAGCCTGTTTAGCCTTGGCGATATCTTCCAGCTGAGCGCGGGTCACGGTACCGACTTTAACGGTGTTCGGACGGGCCGAACCACTGGTCAGGCCAGCAGCTTTCTTCAGCAGAACCGAGGCAGGGGTGCTCTTGGTTTCGAAGGTGAAGCTACGGTCACTGTAAACAGTGATGATAACTGGAGTCGGCAGACCGGCTTCTTGACCCTGAGTACGGGCGTTGAAGGCCTTGCAGAACTCCATGATGTTCACACCGTGTTGGCCCAGTGCTGGACCAACGGGTGGGCTTGGGTTGGCCTGGCCGGCCTTAACTTGCAGCTTGATGTAAGCCTGAATCTTCTTAGCCATGAGCTACTCCAAAATCGGGTACGAACGCCAGATGGCTCCCCGGATGACTTGCGTTTTATCCCAGTGACGACAAAACCCCGCAGCACACAGGGCTGCGGGGTATGGGATGCTTCGTCCGCCTAGACCTTTTCGACCTGGCTGAACTCGAGCTCCACCGGAGTAGAGCGACCGAAAATGAGTACCGCCACCTGGAGGCGACTCTTTTCGTAGTTAACCTCTTCGACACTACCATTGAAGTCAGCGAACGGACCATCAATGACTCGAACCACTTCACCCGGCTCGAACAGCGTCTTCGGCTTCGGCTTGTCGCTACCGTCGGCAACGCGACGCAGGATAGCCTCAGCTTCTTTATCGGTAATCGGCGCAGGCTTGTCTGCGGTACCACCAATAAAGCCCATCACACGAGGGGTATCCTTGACCAAGTGCCAAGTCCCTTCGTTCATCTCCATCTGGACCAGAACATAGCCAGGGAAGAATTTACGCTCACTCTTGCGCTTCTGGCCGTTGCGCATTTCGACGACTTCTTCGGTCGGAACCAAGATCTCGCCGAAACCGTCTTCCATGCCAGCCAGCTTGACGCGCTCGATCAGGGAGCGCATTACATGCTTCTCGTAACCCGAGTAAGCATGCACAACATACCAACGCTTAGCCACGGGACACCTTTAGCCAACGATCAGGGAGACCGCCCAGCCGAGCAGGGAATCAAGACCCCACAGCAGCAGTGCCATAACCAACACGACAGCCACGACAATCAGAGTGGTCTGGGTGGTTTCCTGGCGGGTCGGCCACACGACTTTACGAATCTCGGCACGAGCTTCCTTCGCCAACGCAAAGAACGACTTACCCTTCGCGGTCTGCAGGGCAACAAAGCCTGCGACTGCAGCCAGGGCGAGAAGTGCAAGGACGCGATACAGGATTGGAGAGGCGGAGTAATACTGATTACCCACAACACCAACAACAACCAAAGCCACTACAGCCAGCCACTTGAACAGATCAAAACGCGATTCTTGGGCTTCAGTTTTGGGAGTCATCGGGGAGGATCCTGTAAGAAGAAAGCCAATCACACCGAGGTGAATGGCAGGTCAGGAGGGAATCGAACCCCCAACCTACGGTTTTGGAGACCGTCGCTCTGCCAATTGAGCTACTGACCTTTAACGCTGTATCAGGCCGGCCATTATACCGGCCTGATCAAGTAAATCAACTACTTATTCAATAATTTTTGCGACAACA
>NZ_BCBH01000060.1:0-14488 GCF_001320525.1 Pseudomonas sp. NBRC 111131
CTGAGCAGTCCGTTGACCCTCAAGATCTGGAAACCTTGCGCGGCCGTTTGAATGGACTGTACGACAAGTACGTCCGTCGATTTGGCCACCTGAGTAGCCAAGCCAACCGCCTGGCGATGGGGGAGGATCCTGAATACCCTCTGCTCAATGCGCTTGAGAGCAACTACGATCGCGGCGTATCGGCTGACATGGCACGCAAGCACGGAGTGCCGGCGCGCAATCCCACAGCTGATAAAGCCGCAATCTTCTCGCGCCGCGTGATGAGCCCACGCGAAGAAATTCGGCACGTCGAATCCGCTAAGGATGCACTGGTTGTCAGCATGAACCAGGTGGGCCGTGTAGACCTCGAGCGCATGATCCGCTTGTGCGGTCTGAGTGAGCCTGAACTCCTTCGTGACCTGAAGGGACTTGTCTACTTCAATCCGGGCAAGGATCGCTGGGAAACAGCCGATCAGTACCTGACCGGGAACGTGAAAGCGAAACTCAGGGGAGCGCTTCGAGCCGCGGAACACGATCCAAAGTTCTTGGAGAACGTCGAGGCGCTGCGTCCGATACAGCCAGCAGACATCGAGCCGATCGACATTTCCGTGCAGCTGGGTTCGACTTGGGTACCGGCGAAAACAATCGATGATTTCGTCGTACACCTGATAGGGGATGTACGCCGGCGCATCGACTACCAGGAGGCCTTGGGCAAGTGGATGGTGAACATCTCCGAGGGGGATAACACCACCATGCGCGTCACCTGGGGCACCGAAGCGTACCCCGCAAACAAGCTGGTAGAGGCGGTTTTAACGAACCGCCCGATCCAAGTGAAAGTGGAGGTCGGAAAGGACGATCATGGCCATCCGATCATGCAGGTTGATGAAACTCAGACTGCTGCAGCCAACCAAAAGGCGGACGAGATCCGCGCTGCGTTCACCGACTGGATCTGGGAGGATCAGGATCGTCGTGAATCCCTCTCGCGACTCTACAACGATAGGTTCAACACCAATATTCCCAGCCGCTACGACGGCTCACACCTGCAGCTGCCCGGCACCTCGCTGGACATCACGCTCCGTCCGCACCAGAAGGACGCAATTTGGCGCGGAATTCAGGACGGCACAGCACTGTTCGATCACGTAGTCGGCGCCGGTAAGACGCTGGTGTGTGTCGGAACCGTGATGGAGAGCAAGCGGATGGGGCTTTTCCGAAAGCCAATGGTGTTGGTACCGAATCATCTTCTACTGCAGTGGAAGGATGCCTTCTACGACCTCTACCCTAACGCCAACGTGCTGGTTGCTGAGAAGACGGATTTCAAGAAAGAAAACCGGGAGCGACTCTTTGCCCGAATCGCTACCGGGGATTGGGATGCTGTGGTGGTGGCTCACAGCTCGTTCAAAAAAATTGGCATGCCCCCGGAGACGCTCGAGGAGCTGCTGCAGGAGCAAATCCAGGATCTCACTGACGCCATTTTGGACCTCAAGAGCAGCCAGGGCGATCGCGTGACCATCAAGGAGATGGAAAAGGCGAAAGAGCGGATGACCGAGCGACTGGAAAAGAAAGCCGACACCGGTTCTAAAGACCAGGCTGTCAGCTTTGCCGATCTGGGTGTTGACGCCTTGGTTGTAGATGAGGCGCAGGAATTCAAAAACCTGTTCATCACGACCTCGCTCAGCAGGGTATCGGGGCTGGGTAATCTGGCAGGATCGGAAAAAGCATTCGATCTTTTCGTCAAGTGTCGCTACCTGCAGCAACGGAACGACGGCCGAGGCGTGTTTCTCGCCACGGGTACCCCATTGAGCAACACGATCGCTGAGCTCTACACCGTACAACGATACCTCCAGTACGATGAAATGAAGGCCCGGGGCATCATTCATTTTGATGCCTGGGCTTCGACATTCGGCCAGGTTGTAACCGGCTGGGAGCTTGACGCTACCGGCGTCAACTACAAGCTCAACTCGCGTTTTGCAAAGTTCCAGAACGTTCCCGAGCTGACGGCGATGTATCGAACCTTCGCTGATGTAATCACACGGAAGGATCTACAGGACCAGGCCGAGGCCCGCGGTACCCGATTCCCAGTACCGAAGCTGAAAGGCGGTCGCCCGCAGAACGTGATTGTGGATCGATCGGAGGCTCAAGCTTGGTACATGGGCATTCAGCAAGAGGCGATCGACGCAGAGGGTAATCCGCTGCTTAAAGCGGATGGATCGACGTTCAAGACTTGGAACGATGGATCGATCATCCATCGCATGGAGCATTTGCCGAAAGACCCACGCCTCGACAATCCTTTGAAGATCACCAACGACGCGCGCAAAGCGGGGTTGGATTTCCGACTCATCGATCCCGGCGCTGAGGATTTCGCAGGTAGCAAAGTGAATGCGTGTGTCGATCAAGCATTCCGCATTTGGCAGGACTGGGACGACCGTAAAGGCACGCAACTGATTTTCTGTGACCTATCCACGCCAAAAGGTCCAAAACGTCCAGAACAGGCTGCTGTGAGCTCAGAGGACGAAGAAGAAGGAGAAGCCTCGATCTCTATGGACGATATTCTGGCAGGTGCCAGTTCGTTCAGCGTATACGACGACATTCGATCAAAGCTCCTCGCTCGCGGGATCCCGGCGAACCAGATTCGCTACATCCATGAGGCCAACACAGATCTGCAGAAAGCCAAGCTCTTTGCGGAGATGAATGCCGGCGAGGTCAGGATCATTCTGGGGTCAACAGCGAAGATGGGTGCCGGCATGAATGTCCAACGCCGCTTGGTCGCTCTCCACCACCTGGATGCACCATGGCGCCCAAGCGACCTGGAGCAACGCGATGGTCGCATCGAGCGGCAAGGTAACCTCTTCTATGAGATGGATCCTGACGGATTCGAGATCGAGATTCTACGCTACGCGACGAAACAGACCTACGATAGCCGCATGTGGCAGACCATCGAATTCAAGGCAGCTGGCATCGAACAATTCCGCAAGGGGGACAGCCTCCAGCGTGTGATCGAGGATGTGGCCAGCGAGGCAGCCAACGCCGCCGAGATGAAAGCCGCGGCCACCGGTAATCCTCTGATCTTCCAGCAGGTGCAAATCGCTGCAGACCTCAAGAAGGTGGAAGCATTGTTTTCCAACTTCAAACGTGGCCAGCACTCGCTCGACAGCCGCATTGCGTGGCTGCGTGACGCCGACTCACGTGCCGATCGGGCAATCGCCCGCTGGTCAAGTGAGATCCAGCGGCGCGATGCCGGCACCAAACCTGAATTCGAGTTCTCGGCGAATGGCAGACCCTACAAAGACGCGGACAAGGAAAGACTGGCCGCGGTATTCGCCACCGCCATGAAGCGGGCCGTCGAGCGGCGGTCTGAAGACACGTTCCAGCGCGCAGAGCTTGTGCCCGTAGGAAGCTATCGAGGTTTCGAAATTCAAGTGTCATGCGAGCGGCAGAAAATCCACTTCACCGTCACCGGTCGGGACTCATACGAGCCGGACAACCTGGTGTATCGCGTTGACGACAAATTCAGCATCAGCGGGTTCATCAGCCGAATGGACAACTTCCTGGAGCGCCTGGAAGGCTGGAGGGATGAGGCCGAGTCGACGCGGGGACGCGAGCTGTCAGAGCTCAACAAAGCGATCCAAGAGAAGGCGAAGCCGTTTCTGCACCAGACTCGGCTTGACTACCTGCGCGAGGATGCTCGGGATGTGCTTCGGGAACTGAAACTGATGCAAGCTGACGACTCCTATCAGTCGAAGTGGGAGCCAAAATCGGTCCTCCTACAAGGTTCCGCAGCTCCCGGACGGAGTAAAATGCGAGCGTAATGAAAAAGGGCGCCCATGGCGCCCTTTTTCATACTGATCATTTGCGCCCGCCATTCAGCTCTCAACAATGCGTAGCGCAGGGACGTCTACCCAAACTGCACTAAACATCCAGTGCCTGAATTCCTCAACTGTCTGCCCGCTTTTGGTCTGTAGGCGAGCAAGCAATCCCGAAAGCCGCTGCTCCAGACACCCAGCTTCTTCGTCCTCGTACTCGACATAGTCGCTGTAGGGGTCATCCGGTTCGAAAACTTTCGAGATATGTGATCGATGCAGCCAGTGGTAGTAGTCATGATCTCGCCATCCTTTTGGAAACCGAGTCGCAAGCTCACTCCAGTCGGTCAAGCTGTAATGATCGGGGTAATTGCAATCAGCATTGGATGTGAATACCCAGTACAACCTTCCGATAGCCGGATGAACCGTGCTGACAAAAACTTCGCTCATGGCCGATCCTCCTTAAGCGCCGCCGCGCCGGCCGTAACTCTTCACTCCGAAAACCAAAAGCCCGCGAATCCGCGGGCTCGATGGTTTTTATTTCCAAACCTCATTCCAATTTGTCGATGAATCGGCCGCGTCACTGGTGTGTCCGACCTCTACAGGGTTGCTGATATGCGTATCGCCGCTACCGACAACGGTGCCAAGGCCGGTATCGTTGACGCCCGTTTGATTGACAGCATCAGTTACGGCCCCGTTAACCTCGCTCATGACTCCGTTGATCTGTCCATTCACCTCGGAAATCACACCGTTTACTGAGGAGCTGGCGATCGAGCAAACCTTGTCCTTGATCATTTGCCAGATGGCAGACAGATCAGGGAAAGAGGTGGTGCTGAATATGCCGGTGATCCCCCCGACACATTTGCCCAAAATGTCTGACGATGTCTGAGCAGCCGTTTGGTTGGTGTCGGCCGCGTCCTGATCTCGAGCCAGGCCGGCCTCACCACCACGCACCGCGGCTTCTCCGCTACGGCAGGTGGCAGCATGGGCTGTCACAGCCGAGCTCATGAGCAGCACAACGAGTAACGCGCGGGTCAGTGTCTTCATACCAGTCCTCCAAGAACATTCAACGGCCAGGAGCATCAAGCTCGTGCCCGGGATTTAACAGCGGGTTGCGCCGGGCTGGGCTGTTGCTTGACGGGCTCCGTCAGAGCCTCGGGCTTTGGGGAAGCGCTTGATTTCTCCCGCTCTTTACGTTGCTCGAGGAAACCCAGCTTGCGGTGCATATCCTCATCAACGTGCTTGGTAACCTTTGCCTTGAGGATCTGGTTATCAACGTTGAAAAGCACCTCATCGAAGTAAACGGCTTTCCCGTCGCCGCGGCGATTAACCGCGTTCCCGAAGCCGATCTGCGTCCACTTCTGGTCGCTTCCATCGTTGTTCGGCTGGGACAGGGTGATAAAGTTAGGCTTGATCTCACCGGTACCTGGGTCGGGGTTACGCTCATTGATGAACGCAAGGACCTGGTGCTTCTCACCGTTGACCTTCACGTATCCCTGTAGGTAATCCCCACTGCCCTGGTACAGGAGCACTGTGGTGTCGTACTGGTCGTTATCCAGCTTGGTCACACCGCGAAGGATGAGTTTCTGTCCCGTATTGCTGTCAGCGTTTGCCATACCAACCTCCTGAGGAGTGGTTGAGTCACTGGTTGAAGCGCCGGTAATGTCCCCGGGTACACCGGAGTTGCTCGACCTGCCTTGAAGGCCAGCGCCAAAGCCTTCAATCTGGGATTCGGGGGTATGCTCATCCTTGATAAAGGCTTTCGCCATGATCCAGTCGTACTCGTTCACTGGTGCCGGCACAGGACGGCCTGTTTTGTCGAACCAGTAGTACTGATCGGTCGCAGGCTCTGGCCCAAGAGCGGCCAGATCGTGCTCAAGCTCTTCCAGCGACTTGCTCCAGGTACTGATGGCCTCAGACTGATCTCGCCACCAGGCGGCGGCGTTTACCGCAACAAGGTTCTCAGCCTGTTGCAGATCGGAGTCCCCAAATGGCACTCCCTCAGTTGCCTGGAAATGTCGGTGCTCGACCGCTGCTGCAGCTAAATCCCCCAGTTCTACTTCATCAGCAGCCTGTGGAGCTTCTCCTGTACAGTCCAGAGTTCTGGACTTCTCGTACTCGGAGATAGCACCAGCAAGCACGGCGATATCCGCGCCTGGATCGTTGATCATTGGCTGGGGGATGCGCTGACCATTAAGGAAGGTTGCAGGAGCGCTCTCGGGCTTGCCCGTCCCGCACAATTCAGTGTGGATACCGGTCGGTTGCCCTTCACGGTCAAAATAGGCAATGGAGTACGTGACACCATCGACCCTTTCCGATTCGTTCACTAGACCAATTTTCGCGGTGTAGCCGTGCTTAGCAGCCTCGCTGTTCAGCAATTCCCACCTAGCTGAAGGCGTCGTATCTGAGTCATAGGGATACTGGCTGTAGCTATCCAGCGTGAACGACTCCAAAACTTCTGTCGGAATTGAATCCGTCGAGGAGCGAGGGGGGATATCTGTGCCTTGATGATTTTTCAGTGAGGCCAGATAAGCAGCATCTATCTGTTCAATTGCTTCGATGACTTCATCTGGATCCCAGCAATTCTCAAACTGGTACATCCGGTCAAACTCATTGCTGCCAGGCTCGGGCAGTGGCCCGTACTGCTTATCAGCGTCTGCCAGCAGCTCTCTAGCTATGGCGTAACCCTCTGATGCTTCCATCTGCCCGCGGAAGTGCGTATTGAGCTTGCCGAGCTCACTGTCCAGCTTGGCTTGGAACGCGGCGCGATATTTTGCCTCGGCCATGCAGCTTTCGATTGTCCGCAGTCCTTCCGGAGAGCTGTCATGCTCCCACATGACTGCCATAGCGTGATCCTCGGCCCGATACGGCAGCAAATCAGGGTAGTCATTGATATCACCTGTAGGCAGACCGATTGACTCAACGAATCTCGCATCGCGTCCAGCAACTGTGAGGGACTCAGCTGCCAACGGTTCGACTGGGGGGGCCTGCTCACGATCAGCTTTAGCAAGCAGAACGGCTTCCCACTCATTACGATGAACCGTTTTTTCTTCGTAACGCTCGACACGGCCATCGCTGCCACGTACCGGCACCTCTACCGTCACCTGCTTACGACCCAAGTTATTCAACGTGACGGTATCGCCTGCTGCGATTTCGTTCTCGCGGAACACTCGGGCCAGATCTACCCCCCAGGTAACACGCTCTTCTCCGTCGCTATTGCGCAACTTCACGTAGAAGCTTTTGCTTTGCTTCTTGTCGAAAAGATACGGCGCCGGGCCGAAATCTACGATCACACCCTCACGGGCATTCACAGGTGTAGGATCATTTGCGGCCGGTTCTGCAGGTGATGCCGTTTCTTCGCTGGAGGTGCCCACCTTCTCAGCGGTTGCCTCGGTCGGTTTCGGCGTTTCAGTTTGCGCGGCGGCTTTGTCTGGTACAGCTGCAATGGGTGGCAAGCCGAGCAGTTCGCGGCGAATAGCTTCTTGTGCGGGGTTGTTGAGTTCTACCGGAACCTCATGCTTGATCAGAACCGCGATCGCCCGGCGCTTAAACTCTTCACTGCCAGTGAGCTCGATAGACCCACCGAACTTCTGTTTCGCCATGTAGAGGCCGGCGAGAATGGCCATCTCATCATCTTTTGCTTCAGCCACCATGAGGATTTGCTGCCCATGGTCGATGAAAATAGGTCTGTCATGCAGGGAATAGAGGACGCTGCCATCGCGCCGCTCCTTGTAGGTGATCTCCTTCAAGAGCTCGCTAATCTGGATTTTTGGATCCTGATCAACACTTTCTTGATCTAAATCAGGGTTTCCACGGCCAAAACCGTTACCGAATGCTTCATGCCCCCTCAAACGCGAAATAATTTCGCTGTAAAGGGCCTGGTCTAGTTCCATTAGCAATTCCGCATATGTATCGTATGCGAAAATATTCTGATAAACGGTAGTTGCTGCTTCAGCTGTATTCTTGGCGTCAATTGAGCGCCATGACGACAGGTCTGCAGCAACCCAATGTCTGACCAACGCAGTAGGGACGGCCGCAGCCTCTTCTTCGGAAGGTTGGCTATTTAGCCAGGCTTGGTACGCCTTAGCACGACGTTCGATCGCTTCACGGGGAGAGGCCTCCGTTGCCTGCGGCGAATTCAATCGCTCGTAGACAGCTTGGCGGAACTCTTGCATCAAGGCTTCGCTTACTTCGCTCATGGCAATCCTGCCTCCTTCCGGATGGTGGGGTAGTCCGTTGCCCTGAGCCCCCCGTGGAGGGGCTGGGTAAAGTTGGGTTAAGCGCGTCGCTCTGGGCTGGACCGTGACTGCTGAAATTTCGTATTGTGTATATTATTCAAAATTCAGCGGAATGGGAAGCTCCGCGCCCTAAGGCCTAGGAGGGCTACGTCTGCTACATTTGAGGGGATCAAATGTCCTTTGGAACTGATGAAATTCAGCCAATTTGTGGGACGGATTTGGAGAGATGGCGGATCGAGAACGGTCTGACCAAGGTTGCTGCTGCAGACGCCTTTGGCCTGCAGAAAGCGAAGTGGGAAGAGCTAACAGGCCCGGATAAGTCGGCTGAGCAGATCAACGACCCCGTGGTGGCTATGCTGCTTTTTCTCTACAAAACGCATCCTGAGTCTTCACCGGTGCAACCGCCGTTGGATATCAAGGATTTTTACGACTATTTAGGACTGCAAGATTCGCCTCAAGATCGAGATACGTTTGCCACCCTTATTGGTAGATCGCCACCCTCGGTTTACCGCTTGATGCTTCATGATGGCAAGCCCGGTCGGCCGGTCATGAAGTGGGTTGAGGCCTTGAAGCGCATGGATTTGACACCTAAACAGTGCAAACGCGTGATGCAGGATGTCGTAAGTAAGGTAGGTGAACGACAGAAGGTGGAAAGGGTCTTGATTCAGGGTTGGTCAAAAGGTGGCATTGGTGAGCACGACTGAGAAAACAGACTCGCACATTATCGAGCTCTCCAGCGTTTACTTCTACGCTGGCCCAGCGCCGCGGGCGATCGCCTTGAAGGACTGCGGCGCGCTACTCAACGGGCAACCTGGGGACGTGTTCCCGGCACTGTACGGGTATCAGAGCAAGCAGGACGGCTTTATGGCGGCTCGGGCGTACGCTGACAAAAACCGACTCCATTTTACTGTTATCGATTTCCTGGTGGAGCTTGATCACAAGCAGAATCCACTCATGATGAAGCCGGAGGACCTGGCCAACCACGACTTTGTGTCGTTTGCCAGAATGTCCAGGAGCATGATGGATGATCTGCAGGATCTTCTGCGGGAAAGGTTGGTCTGCGAAGGCTTGACCCCGACAAAGACCGAATTGGCGAAGCCTCATCTATTGCTGCAGCAACGACCCGAGTTGTTGAGCACACTGACGGCCGCTCCGGACTGGGAACATATGAAGGTAATTGCCTATCCTGCCAAGGTGGCCTTCAGTGAGAAGCCGTTGACGGTAGGAGTGCTCCCCCATAAACACTGGTCGGCAATCAAGGAGGCGACTTGCCGCCTCAACCCCGGTATCCGGATCACGTTAGAACCGCCAGGGCCAGCCAGTACCGACGCTGCACCATTGGCTGCACAAGCCAGCAGGGACCGAGGTCCTCGAGCACGCTGAACGACTGACATCAAAAAACCGCCTCTCAGGGCGGTTTTTTTCTAATCTCTGAATCGGTTCCTGTACCACCACGGCCGTGACACGATCCGACCTCCGCGCATGAAGCCCAGGAACTTGTTCCAGCAAACATCCAGGGTCCACCCAATATGAGCCATGACGCCGAAGCAGACGATGATCATCACTGCGGTGATCCATACCCACGGTTTATGCCCTACATACAGACAGGCCATCAACGGCAGATAAGCCCCGCAGGGTATACCGAAGGCCTTGGGTGAGATTGATGCGCCTCTCCAGCTAGATGCCATGGTTTAGACCCTCCAACTCGCAGCGTTTCTTGAACTCTTTAGCGCCGGCCAGGCTGATGAACTCGCCAGCATCAATGCGATCCGCCTGGAACAAACGCCAGGCTTTGTCATCCAGGGTTGCCTCGGCCTTCTCCAGTAAACCCCGAATGAACCGGCCCCAGTCCGTGTAAGGAAGGGACTGTAGTTCATTGCGCACCTCACGATCGAACACCAGGTACTCACGGATCGCAGCTCGCTTGCCGTCCGTGGTTTTGAGCAGGCGTTGAACCAGAATGACACGTAAGGCACCGGCCAGGCGTGAAGCCATACCGGCTTGCTGGTCAGGTGGATAGGTTTGAATTGCACGGTTGATCGTCTCAGCAACAGACTCGGTGTGCATGGTGGCAAAGCATAAGTGACCAGTCAGCCCAGCCTCAGTCATTGCCTCGATCGTCTCGCGGTCCCGAGCTTCACCGATACCGATGATACTGGGTTTACGACGCATGGCATTCCGAAGTGCTTTCGGGAAGTCGCCAATGTCTCTACGCAGTTGCGATTGCGACGGTTGCGGTCCCAACCAGTGCGGACCACCAAGTACATACTCGATGGGGTCCTCATAGGTGATCACTTTCCGGTCGGGCATTTCTGTCCCTGCCTTCTTGTACAGGCCCGCGAGGAAAGTTGTTTTTCCAGACCCAGTGGGTCCGCAGACCAGAACCAGGCCCATTTCTGCGTAGCAGCCCCGGATCAAGTCGGGCTCGATTCCCATTTTATCGATATCAGGCAGATCCGACGGAATCACCCGCATGGTGATCGAATAAGCCTCATCGATGCTGGCTATGCGCGCTTGAACAAAGTTGGTCCGAAAGCGAAGCGTGGTACCCCGAGCCAGCCCAAACTCTTCTCCAGCCAGCTCCAAGGCACGGTCAACACCCTCATCACCCTGCTTGATCATGCTTTCAATTTCAGCGGACCAAGCCGACGCCATCAACGGTGATAGCTGACCTTGCTTGATTGTCGTCGTTGACGCTTTCAGTTGCCGTCCATGCAGCTCGACCCAAATGTAGTCGCCGCCTTGTACGAGAATGTCAGACACCCCCCGATCCGCACACAGCTTCAGAAAGCGCATGAAATTATCGGGAGACAAGTCGCCCTCGAAATTGTACGGATCGAATATTGGACTCGTCACTTGGTCGCACCATCACCGGTCTGCCGGTACTGCGTTTTTACCGTAGGGCGCCATTTTTTAGGATCAGTCTCGAACGTCGCACGGCCGGTTACGCGACGCAATTTGTCGCCAAGCATCATTTGCTTACCATCACCCGTAACAGTCTGCTGGCTTTCAGCCACGCTGGTCGAGCTGATCATGTCGTTCTGCAGAAGAGAGGAGTAGAGGTGCATCCCGAGGTAATCGCGGGTCAAACGATTGAAATTGGCGGCGAGGATAGCGTCCGCTTGTTTGTAACCATCGTCCCAACCTTTACGGACTGCTACCTCCCAGATTTCAGCCTCGTCACTGTCTTGAGGGCGTGCTTCGAAGTCGGGCAGTTCAACACTGGCATTCAGAGGCAGGCCAACATAAAGGTAGTCACGCCAAGTAGGGGGAACACTCACAAACCGTTCCTCACGCTCAATTTTGTAGACGCGATTCGCTGTTCGGACCTGGTCTTGAGAGAACGCAGCAACGTCCCGGGCTTCTACGATAACTGGTGGAAGCGTGCCGTTCTTAGCGATCATGGGAGCGAACTTGAACATTGCATCGAGTGACGGCGATCGTGCGTTAAGGCCATCAACCAGCTCACGAGCTCGAGCTGCCATACCGCCGCGGAAGCCGACAGTGTTACCCATGTCGGTCAGCAATTGATTGCGAATGTCGGTGACCTTGGTGGTCGCTTTTGACTGTGGTTTCAGCAACGAGTCGAGATCAGGCGGTGCCGTTTCAACGACTGGAGCGCTTGTCTGCCCGCTGGCATCAAGCTCGGGGGTTTCGCCCGCATGGACAGCAAGCGAAACCATCAGAGGCAACAATGCGAAAATCCGCTTCATAGCGTACCTCCAGCTCAGGCCTGAGGCCGGTTGTAATGAAGTTCCAACTTCCCGGGCGTCTGGGTCACATTGGCGCGGTAGCCAACTTGGGAGCGAATCATCAGCATCAAGGTGTTGTAGGGCACCTTGTTTACATCGATGTCGACCGGCAGCGGCATACGCACGCCCATGAACGAGAACTCAAGCCCACGATCCCGAGCCAAGGCTGCTAACAGTTCGACTGCATCGCCCTGCCACTTGAGCGACACACGCTGCTTGTCGTCCACGATGGTCGACGGAAGGCGCATCACCACGCGGCTATTAATCGCGCCCTGCTGATATAGGTCGGCCTGAGCCATCTCAATGCGTTGCGACGCTTCGAGGATCTGTTGGTCGATCAGCTGCTGGGCCGATTCGTCCGGTTTCTTCGATGCGCAGCCCCCAAGGGCAAGAGCCAAGGCAACCAGTGCTAGTGGGTAACGTGTGTTGGCCATTATCAAACCCTCCGTTGATTTCGTATAAATACTATAATACGGAATGAGCACAAGCAAACACTATCCCCCCCGCGGGCCGCTTCTTGACCTCTGCTGTGCGTCCCGCTCGGCCTTGAGCTCATGAAGCAATTTTTCGAGCTCTGGATCTGCTAGCGCACCGCTGTATCGTTCATCGACCAAAGCCTCGATCAGCGAGCGCTTAAATTCGGCACTGCCGGTGATCCGCAACGGACCAGGTGGTGCCGTGTTCGGCATCGCGCGTAAGGCGCGGGTGATCAGCTCACTGTCTACCGCTTGGCCAGGGAAGTTGAACTGGCCGCCAAGGTCTTCAAATCCCGGATCGCCAGCGGCCCGCCGGTAAATGACTGTGCCGTTTCTCCTAACTACACCGAGCATTCCATCGATCGACTGATATTTAGGATCGAGATCCCGGGCAAATTCGAAACCGTTAGCTCCTTCAGCCTTCGCTGCGCGTTTCTCGCCATATGTGAAACCTCGCAGCTGACTGATTGCCCCTGGATCACCGGTGGCTGCTTCTTGCTCAACCCATTCACGATAACTGAGCCTTTTATTAGAAGGATCATTCTTTAAATCTGCGCGCATTTTTGAAATCTTAGTTTCCAGTTCCTCTCTAGCTCTTAGTGTCTCGAACGCCAAGATACTGTAAAATGCTTTTCGATCCTTTGGATTTTTAATACGCAATTTGATATCCAGGCGCTGCTGTCTGGAGTCATCGCGTACGCGTTTGAATTGTTGCTTGACCCACTCTTTATCAACTCGGCGATATACAAATTTTGTCCGATAGGCTTCGTATCGGGCACGTAGTGCCCTGCGCAAATTAGCTCGCTCTGTGCGGCGCTGCTGACGATCTTCGGGATTCCGTCGTGGGCTTGCGAATTTGTCGTAACTCATAAGAGCCATCAGCTCTTGTGTAACTTTACGCTCCTCATAGTCACCAAGACGCTTTTCCAATCGAGCCTTAGACAAGGCCTCGTGCATGTCGCTTGCTTTGATAGGCACCAAGCTCTGTTCTTCAAGCGAATAAATACCCATGCCGCGACCTTTGGGTTTGATCCCCAACCCAAATCGCGCTAGTTCCGCGTGCAGTTTCTGCCAGGTAAGGCTTTTCTTTTTCAGAAGCGTTGCAATTGCATCGCGAGGTTCACCGCGAGAATAAGTGTGCAGACTTTCCTGGTCAAGATGACGTTCCATATCCGCAGCACGAGTAGGCTGTTTACCTTGAAATTTGGGTTTAGGCGCTGACCAGGCAATTTCAGGCGAGCCCTTTTTGTCTATGACACTGTAGGGACCATTGTCATGAGTCCAACCATAGCGAAGCTCAAGCTCTCGCATTGCATAATCGAGCTTAAAATAATCTCTATCCGGGTACACCGCGTTATACGAATCGGGGTGAACCCGATTCACCGTCATGTGTAAGTGAACATTGTCCGTGTCATGATGGATAGCAAACACATACTGGTGCTCCGCCATACCGACCGCATCCATTGCATGCAGAGCACAATCGAAAGCTTGATCATCAGTTGGTTTCTCTGATTGCGGCCAGCTCAAGATGACATGGTAAACAGGATCCTTAACACGTGAATTTTGAGCCGCGACTGCTTTCATTTCTGCCGCGGCTGTCGCCAAGCTCAAGCAGTTGTGCTGGCAGGATACACCGGAACGTGTAACTTCCCTTACTGGTGCTCCGAGGAGGAGTCCGGATTCGAGCTCGGCGATAGCATTGAGCTCATCTCCTGCATCCCTTCTTTGAGCGGCTGCAGCATGAAACGCAAGGTTGGCTCCACGGGATCTTGCTCTTGCCGCAAAGTCAGGATGATTTCTAACAGCTTGTCGGAGATGGTTTGCTGCTGCTGCAAGATGGTGCTGAGCAACGGCAAGACGGCTTTCATGTCCATCAGCGCTTACCCCTCGTTCTGTGATGGGTCCAGGCTCGTCAATGCGGACTGGAACTGGGTGTTGATCCTGTTGATATCGACGCCCATTGGAATCAAGAGCAATTCCAATACTTCGAGCACGTTCTCGGATGGCATTTTGAGTTGCAGCATCAATTCGTCCAATCTCTCGCAAACGGTCTGCTGCTCTTTCGATATGTTCTCGAGCAGACTCAAGAATTGAGTCGTCTCTTCGGGTGTGGCCTGGATTGAGCTCATCCGTTTGTGTCTCCTTTTCTTCGTCACGTTCTGTCGCGTAGTCGACCAACGCCGAGAAGCTTGAGCTCCCATCGGCCCGTTTCGGTGGAACCTTCGCAAGCATTACGAACCGATCCT
>NZ_BCBH01000061.1:0-13616 GCF_001320525.1 Pseudomonas sp. NBRC 111131
AAGAAAGCGCCGTTCTGAGGTAAGCGTCCGGCCAAGTCACCTTCCGAACTCCAGCATTAAGGGCGATGGTGTCCGCGTATTTTTAAGCGGACGCGATAGCCCTTATCGCCGGGATTTCCATGCGCCAACGAAGCTCTTACCCCAAACCGTTCAAGGCCCAGGTTGTTCAGGAATGCCTGCAACCCGGTGCGACCGTTTCCAGCGTTGCCATCCGCCCCGCCGCGTCAGGATAGTTGTCGTGTGAGTTGATTCGATGAGTCTTGTTCGGTGGGCGGAAGTGAGAGCCGTGTGGCGCGTTATTCGATAGAGCATCGGGAGTGGGTGGTGCGGCAGATGATGCCGCCCTTGAACCGGACGGTGCCGGAGCTGGTGGAAGCGACAGGCATTACTGATGCCACCCTGTATGCTTGGCGCAAACAGGCCAGAGCAGCGGGAGCAGTGGTGCCGGGAGATGGACAGCAGGCCGACCAGTGGTCGAGCCAGGACAAGTTTCGGGTGGTGCTGGAAAGCGCCAGCCTCAATGCGGCTGAGCTGGCGGAGTACTGCCGGCGCAAAGGCCTGTATGTCGAGCAGATCAACGCCTGGCGCGAAGCCTGCGAGCAGGCCAACAGCCTGGCTCAGCCGAGCAAGACCCGGCGCGAACGCGAAGAGGAAAAGGCCGCGAAGAAGCGCATCAAGCAGCTGGAGCGTGAACTGCGGCGCAAGGATGCGGCGCTGGCAGAAACCGCGGCTCTGCTGGTGTTGCGAAAAAAAGCCGAGGCGCTCTGGGGGAAGGACGAGGACGAGTGATCAGCGCCCCGGATCGCCGTGGAACGCTGCAGTTGATCGAGGACGCCGTGGCGGCGGGAGCGCGGCGGTCGCAGGCCTGCGCCGAACTGGGCCTGTCGCTGCAGCAGATCGTGGCGCGGCTGGCCGATCAGGGCACCTGGCTGGCCTCGGAGTCGACCTTTTACCGGTTGCTGAAGGACGCCGAACAGCAGCATCCGCGCGGCCGTAGCCGCCCACCGGTGAAACGAGCGCTGACGACCCATGTGGCCGACGGCCCGAACCAGCTGTGGTGCTGGGACATCACCTGGCTGCCGACCACGGTCAAGGGCCGTTACTTCTACTGGTACATGATCAAGGACGTCTACAGCCGGAAGCTGGTGGCCAACGAGGTGCATGAAAGTGAAAGCGCCGATCAGGCCGCCCAGCTGCTACGCCAGGCCTGCTTACGTGAACAGCGAGCAGGCCAGCCGCTGGTACTGCACTCGGACAATGGCAGCGCGATGAAGGGCTCGACCATGCTGGCGGCCATGCAGAACCTGGGTGTGATGCCCTCGTTCAGCCGCCCGCGGGTGAGCAATGACAACGCCTATGCCGAGGCCTTGTTCCGCACGGCGAAGTACTGCCCGCTGTGGCCGGAGCGGCCGGAGCGGCCCTTCGACACGCTGGAGCAGGCCAGGAACTGGGTGAACAGCTTCGTGGCCTGGTACAACCATGAACATCGCCACAGCGCCCTGAAGTTCGTGACCCCGGCGCAGCGACATACTGGCCAAGCGGAAGAGTTGCTGCGCAAGCGTATCGAGCTGTACGAGGCGGCGCGTGCACGGCACCCGGAGCGCTGGAGCGGCAACATCAGGAACTGGGTGCTGGCACCAATCGTGTGCCTGAGGTTTTCCTGTGGTGTTGTTATGCGCTCAGGATGACAGCATGAAAATCTGGTGGGTAACATGTGGCTATTACGTACTGCGGATTCCACGCCATTCGGACACTCAGCCCACGCTGATCCGGACACCTGTTCCACGCTCATTCGGACAGGCAGTCGGAGCGCAGCTCCTCTCGGCCCACCCATTGACTCAAGTCAGCCGTGATTGCCTAATTTCAGCTGTTCATTGTCATCTCCTCCGCGTCTCAGCGACGTGCCTCTGGCAGGTCGGTACAACTACCATGGGCGACTTCCGCCGCCATGCCCACGGTCTCACCTAGTGTTGGATGGGGGTGGATGGTCTTGCCGATATCCACGGCGTCGGCGCCCATTTCGATGGCCAGGCACACTTCACTGATCAGGTCGCCCGCGCCGGTGCCGACGATGCCGCCACCGACCAGCCGATGGGTCTCGGCATCGAACAACAGCTTGGTGAAGCCCTCATCGCGACCATTGGCAATCGCCCGGCCTGAAGCGGCCCAGGGGAATACCGCGGCCTCGACCTTGATGCCCTTGTCCTTGGCTTCCTGCTGAGTAAGACCAGCCCACGCCACCTCGGGGTTGGTGTAGGCGACGCCAGGAATTTGCAATGCGTCAAAGGTGCTACGCGCCAGCTCGGCATTGCTCAGCGCCTCGCCTGCTGCCACTTCGGCAGCGACGTGCCCCTCGTGCACCGCCTTGTGGGCGAGCATGGGCTGGCCAACGATATCGCCGATGGCGAAGATATGCGGCACGTTGGTGCGCATCTGCTTGTCCACGGCGATAAAGCCGCGCTCACCCACGGTGATACCAGCCTTGTCGGCATCGATCTGGTTGCCATTGGGTTTGCGCCCCACCGCCACCAAGACCAAGTCATAGCATTGCGGCTCAGCGGGGGCCTTTTCACCCTCGAAGCTCACCCAAATGCCCTGCTCGCTGGCCTCGGCTTTTACCGTGCGGGTTTTCACCATCACATTATCGAAACGGTGGCTGTTGTATTTTTCCCAGACTTTCACCAGGTCGCGGTCAGGCCCTTGCATCAAGCCGTCGAGCATTTCGACCACGTCGATACGGGCGCCAAGCGCCGAATAAACAGTCGCCATCTCCAGGCCGATAATCCCGCCGCCCACCACCAGCATGCGTTTGGGCACGGTACGCAGTTCCAACGCCCCGGTGGAGTCGACGATGCGTGGATCATTCGGCATAAAGGGCAGTTTTACCGCCTGGCTGCCGGCGGCGATCACGCACTGTTTGAAGCGGATGACCTTCTTCTCGCCGGTTTGCTCCTGGCCGGAGCCCGAGGAAACGGCCACTTCAATACGGTGGGGATCGAGAAAACGCCCAAAGCCACGCACCACATCGACCTTGCGGCCCTTGGCCATTCCAGCGAGCCCGGTGGTCAGCTTGTTGACCACCGATTCCTTGTGCGCGCGCAGCTTACCGACATCGACTGCGCCGGCACCGAACTCGATACCCAGAGCTGCCAGATGGGGCACCTCTTCCATCACATTGGCGATATGCAGCAAGGCCTTGGACGGAATGCAGCCCACGTTCAGGCATACGCCGCCAAGGGAAGCATAACGCTCCACGATTATGGTTTTCTGGCCCAGATCGGCGGAGCGAAAGGCGGCGGAGTAGCCGCCAGGGCCTCCGCCCAGAACCAGCACGTCGCATTCGAGATCAGAGCTGCCGGCATGGCTAGCAGCCGCTGTGGGCACGACAGCAGGCGCCGAGGCTGCAACAGCGGGCACGGGAGCGGACGCAGACGGCGCAACAGCCGCCTCCGACTCCAGCTTCAACAGCACAGCGCCTTCGGCCACTTTATCGCCGACGCTGGCCAGCACTTCCTTGACCACGCCAGCGGCAGAAGACGGCACATCCATCGTAGCCTTATCGGACTCCAGTACGCAGATCGGGTCGTCGACGTTCACCACATCGCCTACCTTGACCAGCACCTCGATCACCGGCATGGCCGCGGCATCGCCGATACCGGGCATCTTCACTTCAAAAACCTGACTCATGAGCTAGCCCCTTACAGCGTAATTCGACGGAAATCAACCAACAGAGCAGCCAGGTGCTGAAGGAAACGGGCCGCAGCAGCGCCATCGACCACGCGGTGATCCCAGGACAGGGCCATGGGCAGAATCAGGCGCGGGGCGAACCCACTGCCATCCCACACCGGTTTCATTTGCGCACGGGTAACGCCGAGGATCGCCACTTCTGGCGCGTTGATGATGGGGTTGAAGCCGGTACCGCCAATGCCGCCCAGGCTGGAAACGGTAAAGGTGCCGCCGGTCATCTCGGCGGGACCCAGCTTGCCGTCGCGGGCTTTTTTCGCCAGCTCGCCACATTCGCTGGCGATCTGGCCGATGCCTTTCTGATCGGCATCGCGAATCACCGGCACCACCAGCCCGTTCGGCGTGTCGGCGGCAAAACCGATGTGGTAGTACTGCTTCAACACTAGGATTGGCTCGCCGTCTTCGTTGCCCAACGAACTGTTGAACTGCGGGAAGGCTTTCAGCGTGGCCACCGCTGCCTTGATCAGAAACGCTAACATGGTGTACTTGATCGCGTCTTTGCCGCCTTCCTTATTCAGTTGCACGCGGAACGCTTCCAGCTCGGTGATATCCGCTTCTTCGTTGTTAGTAACGTGGGGAATCATCACCCAGTTGCGCGCGAGGTTGGCACCCGAGATCTTCTTGATCCGCGACAGCGCGACCTTCTCGATGGTACCGAATTTGGCAAAATCGACGTCCGGCCACGGCAGCAGATTGAGCCCGGCACCTGAGTTGCCCGAGCCAGGCACGGGGCTGTCCAGGCGAACCAGGGCATCTTTGACGAAGCGTTCGACATCCTCGCGAAGCATTCTCCCGCCTTTGCCAGTAGCCACCACCTTGGTTACGTCTACACCCAGCTTGCGCGCGTAGCTGCGAACCGAAGGGCTGGCATGGGGTTTCAGACCTGGCGTACTCACCGCTGGCGCAACAGCTGCCACCGGCACCGGTGCAGCCGGACTGGCGGCCACGGGGGCCGGCGCTGCACTCACCGGTGCATCCGCCACTGCTGGGGTATTCACTGGCGCCGCAGCGGCAGGCGTTTCATCGGCGGCCATCTGCAACCTGAGCATGGCACTGCCTTTGGAAACCCGATCACCTACCTTGAGGCTGACCGACACCACGGTGCCGGCCACAGGGCTCGGCACATCCATCGATGCCTTGTCCGATTCCAGAGTCAGCAAAGGGTCGTCGAACGCCACTGTATCGCCCGGTTTGACCAATACCTCGATCACCGGAAGGTCCTTGAAGTCGCCGATATCCGGCACTTGAATTTCTCTGATTTCACTCATGACTAACCGTCGCCAAGAAAGTGGATCCGCTCCCCCTACAGGGAGCGGATGGAACGCTCATCGAGCGCGAACGAAGAGACAACCCGTTAGCGCGCCCACGGCGCCGGTCGGCTACCATCCAGGCCGTAGCGCCCAATGGCGTCAGCCAACACCTGACGCGGCAGCGTGCCGTCACGCACCAGACCGTCCAGGGCGGCGAGAACCACCTGGTGACGATCCACTTCAAAGAAACTGCGTAAGGCGGTGCGGGTATCACTGCGGCCAAAGCCGTCGGTGCCCAGGACTATGAAACGCGCATCGACGTAGCTGGCGATCAGTTGCGGCCAGGCACGAACGTAGTCGGTGGCAGCAATCACCGGCGCGGTGCCTGCGAGGGAGGCGCACAGGTGGCTGACCTGTTCCGGCTCAGCAGGATTCAGACGATTGTGGCGCTCCACATCACGCGCCTCGCGCGCCAGCTCGCTGAAACTGGTGACGCTCCACACCTCGCTCGACACCTGCCAGTCGGCAGCCAGCAGCTCGGACGCGGCGATCACTTCGCGCAGGATGGTGCCGCTTCCCAGCAACCGCACCGCGCCACGCGGCGACGGCGCATCGGTCGCGGCATAACGGTACATGCCGCGAATGATGTGATCCTCGACGCCGGTCGGCAGCGACGGTTGAGCGTAGTTCTCATTCATCACGGTGATGTAGTAGAACTCGTCGACATCACGCTCCATCATCTGGCGCATGCCGTGATCGACAATCACCGCCAGCTCGCCGGCGAACGCCGGATCGTAGGCGCGGCAATTGGGCACGGTGGCGGCCATAACATGACTGCTGCCGTCCTGGTGCTGCAGCCCTTCGCCACCCAAGGTGGTACGCCCGGCGGTAGCGCCCAGCAAGAAGCCGCGGGCACGTTGGTCGGCCGCTGCCCAGATCAGGTCGCCGACTCGCTGGAAACCAAACATCGAGTAATAGATGTAGAACGGCAGCATCGGTTTGCCGTGGGCACTGTAGGAGGTCGCAGCCGCTACCCAGGAAGACAGCGCACCGGCTTCGGTAATGCCCTCCTCCAGCAACTGACCATCCTTGGCTTCACGGTAATACAGCATCGAGCCGGCATCTTCCGGCTCGTACAGTTGCCCCAGCGGCGAGTAGATACCGATCTGGCGGAACAGGTTGGCCATGCCGAAGGTGCGTGCCTCGTCGGCGACGATAGGCACCACGCGGGGACCCAGTTCCTTGTCTTTAAGCAAACCACCGAGCATCCGTACCACGGCCATGGTGGTGGACATTTCTTTGCCGTCGGCTTCGAAGGCAAAGCGTGCGTAGTCGGCCAGGGCCGGCACGGCGACGTGCTCTTTGCCCTTCTGCCGCGCCGGCATATAGCCGCCCAGCGCCGTTCTGCGCTCTTGCAAGTAACGTATTTCCTGACTGTCCTCAGTCGGACGATAGAAGCGCAGTTGCGCGACGTCGTCGTCCGACAGTGGCAGCGCGAAGCGATCACGAAATGCCTTGAGTGCATCGATATCCAGCTTCTTGGCCTGGTGCGAGGTCATGCGCGACTCGCCGGCACCGCCCATGCCGTACCCCTTCTTGGTTTTTGCCAGGATCACGGTCGGACGCCCCTTGTGCGCCTTGGCTGCAGCGAACGCGGCATACAGCTTGCGGAAGTCGTGACCGCCGCGCTTGAGCGCATCGATATCGGCATCGGACATATGCGAGACCAACGCCTGGATTTCCGGATCCTGCTGGAAGAAGTGCAGCAGGTTATAGGCGCCGTCCTTGGAGCCGAGGGTCTGATATTGACCATCGACGGTCTGGGCAAAGCGTTGCAACAGGGCATTACTGCTGTCCCGCGCAAACAACGGATCCCAGTCCGAGCCCCAGATGACCTTGACCACATTCCAGCCGGCGCCGGTAAACAGCGCTTCGAGCTCTTGAATGACCTGGCCGTTGCCACGCACCGGGCCATCCAGACGCTGCAAGTTGCAGTTGACGATAAAGGTGAGGTTATCGAGCTTTTCCCGTGCGGCGAGGGTGAGGCCGGCAATGGACTCCGGCTCATCCATTTCGCCGTCACCAAACACCCCCCACACATGGCGGTCGGCGGTTTCGGCCAGATTGCGATGCTCGAGGTAACGCATATAACGCGCCTGGTAGATGGCACTGATCGGGCCAATACCCATCGAGCCGGTGGGGAACTGCCAGAAATCGGGCATCAACCACGGGTGTGGATAAGAACTCAGGCCATTGCCGCTCACTTCCTGGCGGTAATTGGCCAGTTGCTCCTCCGACAGACGTCCCTCGAGGAACGCCCGGGCGTAAACGCCAGGTGCCGAATGCGGCTGGTAAAACACCAGATCGCCGCCGTGCTTTTCATCACTGGCACGAAAGAAATGGTTAAAACCGACCTCGAAGATTTCGGCGGCAGATGCATAACTCGCAATGTGCCCACCCAAATCCCCGTAAGCCTGATTGGCGCGCACTACCATGGCCAGTGCATTCCAGCGAATGATGGAAGTAATCCGTTCCTCGACAGCAAGGTCGCCTGGATAGGGCCCCTGCTTTTCAATCGAAATTGTGTTCCGATAAGCCGAGTACGGGTGCACATGCGAGGTGATGCCAAGTGCTCTTGCGTGTTGCTCTAATTGTTTAAGCAGAAACTGGCCACGCTCGGAACCACCATCGCGCACGACGGCCTCTAACGACTCCAGCCATTCCCGTGTTTCATCTCGGTCAATATCCATAGACGCCACTGACCCAGTTATCGAATTTTCGTTTAGCACACCCATATCTGCCTCCGCTCTTGTTACTGTTAGCTTAGAGGTAAACCGACAGAACATGCCGCCGTACTAATCTTCATTACTACCAATTTTCGGCATATAATGCTGCCAATCAACACAAATGAGGCGTAACATGCCGCAAGCACAACTCGACTCAATAGACCTGCGCATCCTCGAAGAACTGCAGGCCAACGCTCGACTCACCAACGTCGAACTCGCATCCCGCGTGCATCTATCGCCCTCGCCCTGCCTGACAAGAGTGAGGGCATTAGAAGAATCGGGTTTGATCAGTCGTTACGTAACCCTGCTTGACCCTTATGAACTAGGTCTGAGCGTCAGTGTATTTATCCAAATTACGCTGGAGCGCCAGGTAGAACGCGCATTAGAGACTTTTGAAGAGGCGATACAAAACTACCCGGAAGTCATGGAGTGCTATCTAATGACCGGCGACGCTGATTACCTGATCCGGGTTGTGGTACCCGATGTACAGGCACTCGAACGATTTATTGTTAATCAACTTTCCAAGATCCCGGGCGTCGCAAATATTCGCTCGAGTTTCGCGCTCAAACAGGTCAAATACAAAACGGCACTACCACTTCCCCGCACAGACTCGACTAAAACAGGCACCGGCAAACTTCGGCATAAATAACCCCCCCCCCACTTCAGGTGGTGCGAAAACCTCCAACCGCCGCGTTGAGGGCGTCGCCCACCTGCTCCAACCCGCGCACTGACGTTTCCAGCAAGCCGTTCGCCGCGGTGCTTTGCTCAGCGACCGCCCGTACTCGCTCCATGCTTTCGCCAACCTGTTCGGCCACCGCACTCTGCTGTTCGGCCGCCGCAGCGATCTGCTGACTCATCTGCTCGACTGTCGAGACTGCCGCGGCGATTTCCTGCAAAGCCTGTGACGCCTGCTCGGCAAGCACCACACTCTCGCCGGTCAGCGTGTGGCTCCCTCGCAAGCGGCTGGCTGTTTGCTCGGCCACCGTACGCAGCTGCTTGATGCTAGTGGCAATATCATCAGTGGAAGCTTGTGTCCGCCGCGCCAGGTGGCGCACCTCGTCCGCCACGACAGCGAAACCCCGACCGTTTTCGCCCGCCCGTGCTGCTTCAATCGCCGCATTCAGGGCCAGCAGATTGGTTTGCCCGGCCAGGGTATTGATCACATCGAGAACCTTGCCGATCGCCGCACTCTCGTTAAGCAGCGAGCCCATTGCCTCGGAACAGCCGCTCATTTCCTGTGCCAGGTGACCGATCTTGGTCGTCGCCTGACGCACCAACTCTTTGCCTTTACCCGCCTGCCTATTGGCCTGCTCGACTGCATCGCGGGTCTAACTGGCATTGCGCGCGACATCCTGCGCGGTGGCGGCCATCTGTTGCATGGCGGTGGCCGCTAATTCAGTCTCCTCGTGCTGCAAGTCGACTCCCTCACGAGTACGCTCAGTCACCTGAACCAGGCCGCTGGTGGCCTGGTTCAACTGCCCGACACCCTGGCCAATCCGGCCGATCAGCCCACGCAGACTGTCGAGCATGACGCCGACGCTGCCGAGCAGATGCCCCAGCTCATCACGTCGTCTGGCCGCATCGATCTGTGCGCTGAGATCGCCAGATGCCACGAACCGGGTAAGCTCACCGGCCTGACGCAGCGGCTGCAGGATCAAGTGGCGAATCAGCAGACCGGCACCGATGCCAAAGCCAAGCGCCAACAGCACAATCCCCCCAAGCAGCCGGGATACCCGCTGGCTCATCGACTGCGAAGCCTGCACCTGC
Source organism: Pseudomonas sp. NBRC 111131 (assembly GCF_001320525.1). Classification (NCBI taxonomy): domain Bacteria; kingdom Pseudomonadati; phylum Pseudomonadota; class Gammaproteobacteria; order Pseudomonadales; family Pseudomonadaceae; genus Pseudomonas; species Pseudomonas sp. NBRC 111131. The sequence continues at coordinate 9,548 of NZ_BCBH01000061.1, forward strand.
GCGATGTGGGCCGCGCCAAGCAGTGCGCTTACCCTGTCAGCAGCGTCATTCTCGCGTCTTGGCTATCGCTGGCTTGATCACGACTTGCGGCATAACCGTTGAATGCGGCGCTGTATTCCGCCAGCGCCGTACTCGCCTGGGTCAACGACTCCCGCTCTGAACCCTCAAGCCGCAGCTCCAAGTTTTCCATGTACGAGCGCAGTTCAATAACTCTCGCCTCCCAGGCGTTGCGCACATCTGTGCTGCCGTCGAGAGTGAAATAGAGTTCGCTGTCACGCAGGTTTGCCAGCTTGTCACGCAGCGTGGAGGCTTGTTCAAGCTGCAGCATACGCACCGAATCAGCCGGCTGCGCCTGCGAGGCCAGGAGGTTGACCGCGTCGAGCTGATCCAGCATCACCACGGTGAACCGCTCGCCAAGCACCTGGGCCAACTGCTGCATGCGCAGGCGAGCTTCGCGAGCATCACGCTGGGCTTGAGCGTACCGCTTGAACTGGGCGAGATAGATTTTTGCCGCCTCCACGGAGTCGCCCGACCCGGACTCCACCTGGGACCTCTCCAGCAACGAGACGAGCTCATCGGTTAGGCCGACAACCGTGTTAGCCTCGTCTTCAGCCAACTCCAGGCCAAACGCCTTTACCGCTACCTGCGCTTGCAGCATCAGTGACTCGACGGATGCGACGTCGTTCATCTTCTCAGCTCGCACTTCGAGCACGTTGAAGGCATAGAACGCTGTGGCGGCAACGCCTAGTCGATGACGCGGAATCCGACTTTGTTCCGATAGCCTGTAACTAGATATTTTGTGAAAAGCTGCACCATCTCCAATTGGAGATGGTGCGGCAGAGTCACCAGTGGGTACGTCAGGTTAATTGGGTATCGATACGTTGCAGAGCCTCTACCAGGTATTTTTTAAACACTGGGTAGTTTTCACTCATAGGGAAATGTCCGATGTCCTCCATCTCAATGAATGACCCACCCTTGATCTGGTCGGCCGTTTCTTTGGTCGCGGAAGGAGGAGTCAGATAGTCATAGGTCCCGGTCATCATCACTACTGGACACTTCTCGCCATCGATCTGTCCAAGCTTGTCCCGCAAATCATGATCGACTGAGTAGAAGTAGAGATCACCTTTGAACGCTTCCGCGCCCTGACTGTAGTAATGCCATGTTAGCCAACGGTCCTTGTCTGACGACATTGGCGCCATCAAATCCCAGACTCCGCTTGCGCAAACTTGTGAGGCATTGGCATGGGGGTGATGCCACCAGTCAAGGTAGAATCCTGGCGCATACGCAGCAGCTTCGACCGGTATCACCGCCTTGAATCTGTCCGGGTGACGTAGAGCGAGCTGCAGAGCGACATTGCCTCCGAATGAAGAACCCATGAAGATCGGATTCTCCAATTCGAGCGCGTCGCAGAGGGCAACGATGAAGTTTACGTAGTGGTCGGCCGTGAGACGGTACTCCTCTTTCCACCACTCCTTATTAAGAGGTGGATCTGATTTCCCGTGACGCGGAAGATCGTAGGCGATAACCAGATAGTCCTTCGTAATATCATCGTCTTCGAGCAGATCTCGCCATTGATGATTGTGGCATCCAGCAGTGTGCTGGCAGATTAAAGGTTGGCCGCTGCCATTTTGGTTGTAAAACACCTTGTATTCGCAACCGTCCACCTCGAGGGTTACATAATGTCCTGTTACCGGTGAAATTCGAGACATGTTTCTTCTCCGACGAGATTCTGATTAAACCGGTACGCCGGTTTTACGAAGCAATTCAATTTGAATGGTGATGTTGCGAAGGTTCTGCATTAGCACAAGCAGATCGCCTTCCATCTTCAAATCCTCCCGGAACGAAGCCGCCCAGATACCATGGAACATTGGCGGTGGCGTCTCCATGCCAAATTTTTTCCACGTGGCGGCACTTGCCCGAAAGGCGAATTGGTAGCTATCGAGGGGGGCGGGGTTGACATTAATGTCGTTGACCTTGCCATCGCGCATATCAACGATGACTTTTGCAGTTTCCATGTCGAGCATGTACGTACACGTGAAGTACTTACCCATTGATTGGATCGTGGCATCAGAATCAGAATGCTCGCGAAATTTTTGGGCCCAAGATTGTACGTGTGTATCCATGACTTTCTCCTCTTTTTGTACTTTTTTCGAAAAATCAGTCATCGGTCATCGAACTGTTGACGCCAATGCCGAATTGACCCGTGTGCTGATGCAAGACTCACCCACCTCCAAGTTAGCACAAATCCAGCAAAGGCAATGATTCGCGAAGAAGAACAGACTGGGTCAATGACATGTCAGCAACTGTGTCAATTTGTCGCCGGCACCAACAGATAGATCGCAGCTCCTGTATCGATCGCTTAAAATCAGGCGCTGCGGTTTACCAGCTTAAGAGGTGCGGCACTGCGCTGTTGAGCCAGGTATCGAGTGCAACAAACCCGTAGGAATGAGGAGAAGTTCATCGCCTCATCGCGCGCTTTGGTGATCTCCTCATAGAGATTGGTGATCAACTGGTTGGTGGTCAGGCCTTCCACGGCGGACATCTCTGTGAGGATGTCCCAAAACTGGTTTTCCAGTCGCAGAGTCGTGATCACGCCGTGTATACGCAACGAGCGTGACCGAGATTCGTACAGTATTGGATCGGCTTTGATATACAGCTCGCACATTTTGAGGCCCTCCCGGTAAAAGGATTATTTCCCTCTTCAGGCAAAAAGGGTAATAGGCCAATACTACACGTGGCGCTCCAGCCAGGGTTGCAGTATTGCCTCTGCCCAACAGACTCATTTCGAAATCCAGGCAATGACCGCTGCCCAATGTCATCAACTTTGGAAATTATCCATAATATCATATGATTAGCGCTCAAATCAGTGCATGGGAGAAGCCCTTTTGACTACCTATACCGCATCGCTTGACACCCCCAGCCAAACCCTGACTTGAAAATTGTACAAAAAACAACCAGTCCGCTCGATTGTCCCGCCTTCATCGCCGCCCACCGCCAGAATCCTCAAGACTTTACCCTCCGACGCCAGCTCACCTTCAAGAACCTCGTCCTGTTCCTGCTCAATCAGCCACGCACGGCCCTGCAAACCGAACTCGATCAGTTCTATCGCGTACTCAATCAGGCGTCGACTGAGACGCAAATGGTCACTGCGCAGGCCTTCTGCAAAGCGCGCAAAAAGCTCAACCCCGAGGTATTTGAAAGTCTCAATCGCCTCCTGCAGCAACAAATTGACTGCTTAGGGCTGCGCCAGAAGTGGCGTGGGCTGAGGGTGCTCGCGGTGGATGGCTCGACCGTGCATTTACCCCTGGAGTCGACCATGGCGACCTTCTTTGGCAGTCACTCTGGCTTTCCCATGGCTCGCTTGTCCACACTCTACGAAGTCGCTGACGGTCAAACCTTGCATAGCCTGATCGTGCCCCTGACCGTCGGCGAGCGCGACTGTGCCCATCTGCACCTTGAGCACCTGCCGGCTGACAGCCTGACGCTGTTTGACCGTGGTTACCCTGGGCACTGGTTATTCGCGCTGTTCGCGCAGCAACAGCGGCACTTTCTGATGCGCCTGCCCTGTGGCTATAACGCCCAGGTCAAAGCGTTTCTACACTCTGACCAAGTTGAACAGAGCTTTTCGTGGCCAACCATCCTGAAGCATGTCTGTTCTGCTCCGAGGCTGGCGTTGATCCTGCCAGCCAGATCGAGCTGAGACTAATCCGGGTCGAGTTGGCCAACGGCGAAAGCGAGGTATTGCTGACCTCGCTGCTGGATCGAGAAGCCTTTCCCGCTGAGGTGCTTGCCGAGCTTTACCACCGCCGCTGGGGCATCGAAACCGATTTCCGTCGCCTCAAACAAACCCTGACGCTGGACAACTTCAGCGGCCGCAGCGTGACCGCTGTAAAGCAGGACTTTCATGCCGCTCAACTGTTGAAGAACCTGGCGCTGTTGATGCAGCACCTGCTACAGCCGGTCATCGAACAGCGCCACAAAGGTCGCAAGCTGCGATGGAAAGTCAACTTCACCCAAGGCGTGTCACGGCTCAAAAATACCCTGGTCGAGCTGCTGGTGCGGCACTGTG
>NZ_BCBH01000062.1:0-11281 GCF_001320525.1 Pseudomonas sp. NBRC 111131
TATAAAGCCCATCCTGAAGCAGCTGCGCTGGTTATATAACCCTTTAAATACAATCAGTTGTAGCGCGCATGTCCTAATTTTCCTTTATCTCTGCATGTCCCGAGCAATGGTTCGAAAAGTCGGCTTGCGAAGCCTCAACGACTCCGTCGCCCCCATACCTACCCATACCTAAGAGAGAACCTGGCGTTCAATCTATTCGCCTCGCTGGCCGAGTGTAGTGCGCGAGCTGATCCGCGAGCTCCAGCCAGGCTTACGCAGCTCCGGCGCGGGGCCACGTCCTTGTGGATTGAGCAGGCGAGGAACTCACACTGGCACATCCTGACCTCTTCGCATCAGATGGGGTGAAAAGGCAGGGGCGACTGGTAGGTTCTGCACAATGATTCCACTGTGCAATTACTGGGTTAATATACAGCTCTGTGCACGACTGACCTACCAGGAGGACTTGATGACCCCTTCGAATGGCATTGTGGAAATTAGAACGCTCGCCGAGCTGTTGTCCCTTTACGAGATCGCCTCGGACAGCACCCTGGCGAAGGATCAGTACCGAAACCCGCTTCGGCCCTACCGGCTGATTCAGCCCGAGGCTAGCTGTCAGTACCAGAAGAACGGGAAGCGCTGTTCTCAAATGCATCAGCACGGCTTCGTCGTCGAGCGGCACGACGACTCGAAGGTGCTGATAGGGAATTGCTGCGCCCTGAACCACCTGGGCCTGGATGACGAGCAGGTCAGGGGGGAACTCAAGAAGCTGAGTGCCACCGAGCGGCAGAACATCCGTCGGCATAAGGTCGAAACAATGCTCAAACAGCGGGAGAGCCTCATAGGCCGGGTTCGGGCTGCGAGCATCAAGTTCAGGGATTTGCAGAATAAAGCCGGTCTGATTCTCTCCACCCTGCCCACTGAAGTGGGTGGTGTCCTGCTCAATCGTTGGAAGCGGAATGCTTTGGAGGTTTCCTGGGAGTACCTGCTCATCAAGAAGGGGAAAGACGAAAAGGGGAAGCCGTATGAGGAGCGGAGCTGGTATCCGCATTCCTTCGGCAAGCTCAAAGGCTTGGGTCTATGGCTGCAACTGGATCAGCAGTTGTATCAGGAAACCCTGTTGTCCCTACGCCGACAACTGGACGCGATTCCCACCAAAGCGCGATTGAGCCAAGTGGAGCTGGAGTTGGCGGAGGCCACTCTCAAGCAGGTGACTACCCTGGATATCATCGAGCGCGAGTTGCAGGATCAACTCGAGCTGTTGGGCGATTTCCGTAAGCCGGCGAACCTACAGCTGGCGATCCAAGTCGTCAGCAACCACAAGATCCGGGCTGAAACGGTGAAGGCTGTGCATCAACTGATGGGTGAGCCCTGCAGCACGGCCCCCGAGAAATATGTTGCCGAAATTGAACTGGCGCTTAAGCAGAAGTATTCGGCGGGCGGCATTCGCATCGCCTCCTGATTCCACCGGTGTTTCATCGCTACTCCCTGGTTGGTCTTTGTGTTCATTAGCAAACAGGCCAGGGTGAGCAGCAACTCAGATACCAAACTGCGTGGAAACCCATTCTCGGACGGCAGACCGCGCGATGCGAAATGGCAGCTAGTCGTGCTGGGAAGCACCCAATATCTGAGGAATTGGCGTAGCGAGGGAGGAGGCAAGATAGGCTTGATGTGATCGGAGCTGCTATGTGGGCTTCATGATAAAAAAACAGCAGCTTACAGACCAAATGAGTGAATTTTCCCCTTATCTCGGCATGGCCCCAACAGACCCTGATCGTCAAACAGGACGAGTTGACCCAGCTGAACCGCGACAATGCGCGCCTGCTCGCCGAGGCGCGCCAGTTGCAAAAAGAGCAGCATGCGCAGCAACAGTTACTGGCGCAGAAGGCTCAGTCCTTGGAGGACGCCCAGAGTGCGTTAATCGGCGCTGAGCGCGCGAATGAAGCCCTGGAACAGCGCTGCGGCACATTGCAGGAGGAGGTGTTCCGACTGAGCGAAACCTCAGCGATCCAGGCGCAGCAAGTGCAGAGCCTACAGGAGCGCTTGGCCGAAGCCATCACACACCTGAAGCTACTCGGGCATACGCCGCTCACTAACAGCGGTAATGAAATAGGTACATGACCCAGCGTTTCTAGCGCGAAGGCCGCCCCCGGCAGGGATCAAACTGGCAGTCCATATTCAATCGCACGAATAGCCTGCCGCACCGCGCGCGTACCAAATCCGGTTACCAGTAGCTCGACCGGCCTCTCATTGGACAGCACGACATTCGGTGCCGTTAGCCAGTGGAGCGCACCTCCTAGATCCCCATCGTACAGCTCCAATAGCGCATCGAGGATCTCGATAAGACGACAGAACACCTCACCAGCCTGTATAGACATCACGGCACTGCCGGGGGACGCAGTGATCCACTGCGCGATCTGCGCTGGCGATCGCTCCAACTCGCTTGCCAAATCGGAGATCAACGACACCGGCAGGCCCGCCAGTACGGCGACGTGCAGATAGTAGTGGCCTCTCGGCAAATCCAGTTTTTCGCGGAGCCTTTCCATAACTGCCTCCAGGATAATTGGCCATTTGATAATGTCATCTTGGCCCCGAGTTTGCGCATGATGGTCTCGAACCATCCGCACCGTAGCTTCGAGAGAGAGCGAATGAACACTATCTGAAGGCTACTCGGCAGTGCGAGAGGGCTTTGGCAGTGACGCTTTGATCGGTGTTATTATTGAAACCTGCCCAAGAGCTTCCTCTCCCGGGTGCGTGTACCGGTGATGAAACTTGGTTTGAGGCGGTCTCGTTGAGGCCGCCTTTGTCGCTTCTGGGAGAGCCCCCAGTACTAAGCAGCCGTTATGCGTCGAAGCGCAAAGCCTCGACCAAAGCTGTTCGCAGGCCCTCTAACTCGGCATTTCTCCAATCTTATGAACTCGCGCTGGGTACGGACGGCGGGAATTATCTGCAATTATCTCGGCATAGATAATTGATCAATATTTAGCCGCCACTACTGAGCAGCGCCTCTCAAAGTTAATCCTTTAGATACAGCAGGTTACAGAACGAATGTCCTAATTTTTGCCTTATCTCGGCATGCCCCCTAACCGATGCCCGAGCTGGCACCGGTGACCACAGCCAGGCGATTGTCGAATTCGTTGTGCTGCATGGTTTGTCCTTGCATTCAGTGGGTGAGCACTGTGCTGAACACAAACCATGCCAGTATATAAGTTGTTTAAAAACAGTAGGTTGTGATTTTTGTTGTCGTTATGACCTGGAGTTTTTGTGGTCGCGGTGACTCATCGGTGGTCGCGATGACCCGGCCAGGCGAGCGCATTGCCTCCAGGCTCGTTCCGCATAGAATGCGCAGTGGGGACAATCGGTAAAATGTTCTGCACGGACGGATAAAACCACTGTGCGCATTCGCGGCAGGATAACAGCCATGCCAGGCGCCTTTGTGGCGTTCACGCGTTGAGGGCATCGAGGCGGAGGCGCATGGCGCGCTTCCCGTAACCAGGGGGCATGTACAGTGATCAAGCTATCGAAACGCCACGGGCACCATCTTTTTGCGTTGTTGCAGTCGGCCATTACCTGTGCGATTGCCTCGGCAATTGCCAGCCGTCCGCTGTTTCCCGTGGAACGGTTCATGGGGCACTGGTCGAAGGCCTGGGTGTTGTCCTGGCTGATGATGATTCCGGTGGTGCTGTTGATCGCGCCCTGGCTTCGGCGCCTGGTCAATTACCTGACCGACAGCGACAACCTCTGAGCCCACCGCGCAGCGATGGCATCGGCGGGCCTGAGTGAAAACGCCTACAGGGTGAAAAACGATGACGGCACTCGCGAGCGTTTCCGTACGCCGGGGCAAGCCTTCTCGCCTGGGGAACAGGTACGCATCGACGGCATTCGCCTTGTTCACTAGCAGCCCTGGCCCGAACGGCGCCCCGGCCATCATCCATGGGCGCCGTTCGCGCGGACAGCTTCAATCGAGCAGCCAGTCGCTCATCTCGCCCAGGTCACGTACTTCACGGGTCGGGGTGGCGCCCAATTCATCGAACACGGCCCCCTGACGATTGACCCAGCACACCGGAAAGCCGAAGTGCCGGGCGCCGGTCGCATCCCAACTGTTGGACGAGACGAACAGCAGCCTGTCCCTGGGGATGGCCATGGTTTGTTCGGCCAGGCTGTAGACGCGGTTGTCCGGCTTGAACACCTTGACCGTTTCGACACTGATCAGGTGGTCGAATGCCCAGCCCATGTCCGAGTGGCTGACGACCTGCTCGATGGAGTGGTGCGAGCCGTTGGAGGCGATGGCCATGGGCAGGCCGCTTGCTTTCAGCCGCCGCAAGGCCGCGGTCGTGTCCGGGTGGGGAGCCAGGTGCAGGTAGGCCTGGCCGAGCTGCCGCAGAGTGGTTTCATCCGTGGCGAGCCCCAGGTGCTTGCAGGTGTAGCGCAGGGCTTCTTCGGTTCGTTGCTCGAAGCTGGCATAGCGGCCCATGAGGCTGCTCAGCCAGGTGTATTCGAGCTGCTTCTGTCGCCACAGGCGGGAGATGGCCTCACCCTGGCCCGGGTAGGCGCTTTCGCAGGCCTGGACGACGGAGTGCACGTCGTACAACGTGCCGTAGAGATCAAAAACGATGCCTTCAATGGGTTGCATGCCACACCTCTCTGGGGATCGTGTCCGGGGGTCAGCGTGCGCTGGGCACGCTGACCCGGTGAGGCTTACGCCGGGTAGTTGGAGGGGAACAGCGCGCGGCGCATCTGCTCGTCGAGGTCTTTCTTGAAGGCGTGGTCCTTGCCCACTTCACGGGCACGGGCCGCCGCCGGGCGCGCATCGATGGCCTGGAACCAGCGCTGGATGTTGGGGTAGGCGGCCAGCGGGTCGCTTTCGCCCTTGAGCACGCGCGAGGCACGGTCGATCCAGCCCCAGGCTGAGATGTCCGCCAGGGTGTAGCTGTCGCCCACGATGTAGTCGCGCCCGGCGAGGTGCTCATCCAGCACCTGGTAGTGCCGTTCGGCTTCGCGCCGGTAACGGTTGATTGCATAGGGGATGCTCTCCGGCGCGGCATACTGGAAGTGCACGGCCTGGCCGGAGAACGGCCCGATACCCGTGGCGATGAACATCAGCCACGACAGCAGTTCGGGTTTGTCGGTCGGCGCGCCCATGAGCTGCCCGGTCTTTTCGCCGAGGTAGAGCAGGATGGCGGTCGAATCGAACACCCGTGCCTCGCGGCCACCGGGGCCTTCGCTGTCGACGATGGCCGGGACCTTGCCATTGGGGTTGATGGCCCGGAACTGCGCGGTGTGCTGTTCGCCCTTGCCGGTATCGAGAGGAACCAGCTGGTAGGGCAGCCCGGTTTCTTCCAGAAACAGGGCGACCTTGGCCGGGTTGGGCGTGGGGTGGTAGTAGAAATGAATCATGCGGGTGGGGTCCTGTCTTGTGTTTTAGATCGTTCGATCTAGAATAGGGCCGTCTACAGAAAAAGGGCAACACCTGTGTTGGCCTGGCAATGGGAGTACGGATGGCTCGGCCAAGAGAGTTCGATGAGAGGGCGGTGCTCGATGCAGCCGTTCAATGTTTCTGGGCCCGTGGCTATGAGGCCACTTCGGTGCGTGACCTGGCCCAGGGCATGGGGCTGACCAGTGCCAGCCTGTACAACGCTTTTGGCGACAAGCGCTCGCTGTATCGCCGTGCGCTGGACCATTACGTCGAAGAGGGTTTTGCCGACCGGGTGCGGCGATTCGAAGGCGTCCTGCCGCCGCGCCAGGCCATCGAGGCGTTCTTCGACGAGATACTCGAACGCTCGCTCAACGACCCCCAGCACAAGGGTTGCATGCTGGTGAATTCCGCCCTTGAGGCCTCACCGGACGACCCCGACTTCCAGCGCGCCGTGGCTGCTGTCCTGATACAGATCGAGGCCTTTTTCCGGCGCTGCGTGCTGGCCGGCCAGCACAGCGGCGCCATTACCTGCGCGCAGCCGGCGGACGATCTGGCGCGCCTGCTGCTGGGCATTCTCCTGGGCGTTCGCGTCCTGGCCCGAACGCGGCCGGAGCGTGAACTGCTCGAAGGCATGGTACGGCCAGCGCTGACCCTGCTTGACAGTCACTTGAACCTTCACGGGGACCACCAACGATGATCGAGCTCTACTACTGGCCAACACCCAACGGCCACAAGATCACCCTGTTTCTGGAAGAGGCCGGCCTGGACTACCGCATCCACCCGGTGGATATCAGCGCGGGCGACCAGTTCAAGCCCGATTTCCTCGCGTTCTCGCCGAACAACCGCATGCCCGCCATCATCGACACTGCGCCGGCCGATGGCGGGGAAGCAGTGACGGTGTTCGAATCCGGCGCCATCCTGCTGTACCTGGCGGAAAAAACCGGGTTGTTCCTGCCCACCGACCTGCGTGGCCGCAAGACGGTGACGGAATGGCTGTTCTGGCAAATGGGCGGGCTTGGGCCGATGGCCGGGCAGAACCATCATTTCGGGATCTATGCACCGGAAAAGATCCCCTACGCGATCAACCGCTACGTCAACGAAACCAACCGCCTCTATGGCGTGCTGGATCGTCGCCTGGCGGACAGCACCTTCGTTGCCGGCGAGCAGTACAGCATTGCCGACATGGCGTGCTACCCCTGGATCGTGCCGTGGAAGAACCAGCAGCAGAACCTCGACGACTTCCCCCATGTGCGCCGCTGGTTCGAGGCCATCGCCCAGCGCCCGGCCACGGTCAGGGCCTACGCCAGGGGTGAGCCGTTCTCCAGCCGCCCGACGGTGACCGAGGCGGGCAAGAAGATCCTCTTCGGGCAGACGGCGGGCAATGTACCGGCCGGGCAATGAGCCCCTGAGCCTGCCGTACCTGCCGTAATAGCCTTGATGCATTCAGCCGTGGGCCTCGGTTCCTGCCCCTCTCTCATAAACGGTAGAGGGGCACGGAGCGCCCACGACCTGAAGCGCACAGCATTGCCTGCGCCAGTCGCATTCAGCGAATGCGCAGCAGCCTGTCCAGCGACCACGCCCCGGCGCCCCGGCCGATGATGACCAGCAGCAATCCGGCCCAGGACAGGTGCGTTGGCCAGGCATCGGGGTAGACGAATACCTGGATGACCGCAGTCATGCCCAGCAGCGCCAGGGCAGACAGGCGCGAGAACAGGCCGACGATCAGCAGCAGCGGAAACACATGCTCGGCATAGGTCGCCAGGTGGGCGGCCAGGTGCGGTGACAGCAGCGGCAGGGCGTATTCGCTACGAAACAGCTCATAGGTACCGGGGGTGATGGTCAACAGCCCCTCGACCTTGGTGCGCCCCGAGAGAAAGAAGATCGCCGCAACGCTGATGCGCGCCACCAGGCTGAGCGTCGAGTCGCTGATCAGGCGCTGAAGCAGGTCGCACACCTGGTCCCAGCGTTGACGCACTGTGGCGCGGCTGTTGTTGGACGACGGCTGGGTGATATCCATGGCTATTTCCTTCATGCAAGAACAAGGGGAGAGAACACGCGGGCACCCAGCAAGCGGCTGAGCAGGTCGGTAAAGTCCAGGTCGCCTTGCCGCTGCAAGGCCAGGGCCGAGGCCCGCTCCAGATCGTGTCCGGCAGCGCAGGCGTCCAGAAACACGCAGCCAGCGGGTTCGAGCGCGTGCCAGGTGACGCCATCGCAATGGCCCACCAGCAAAGCGCCTTCGCCCTGCCAGGGCAGGTTGTCAGGCAGGTCCACCCCTTCGCGGTTGCAGCGCCAGAGGCTGTAGATCGGTTGCTCGTCGAACCACCGCCAGCGTGCGCTGGCGCGCGGGCGCAGGTGACAGGTTGCCAGTGCCTCGGGCGACACGCCGGCCAGGCTGGCAAGTTCCAGCGCGGGCTCCTGCACGGCACAGAAGGCCTCTATCCACAGGTAGTCGAGTTGGGCCACCGGGCCCAGGTAGGGCAGCTCCCGGGCCGGCTCGAAGGCCGCGAGAAACGCGGGAAAGTCCGCCCCGTAGAAGATCAGGCGGGCATCGCTTGGTGCGCAGGCGTTGGCATGAACGACCGCCGCCGCGCGCAGCCAGTCACGGCCGACCAGGCGTTCGACGCTGGGGAAGTTGTCACACAGCGCCTCGACGCAGCCCTTGAGTACGGTATTGCGGTACACCTGAAAGCCGGGTTGCGCGGTGAGGGCGGACAGTTCCGGGGCGGCACGTACCTGCAAGGCCTCGATGAAGGCGTCCTGGAAGTGTTCGAGACGTCTGATCATTGCGTCGCTCCCAGTCGGTCGAGCATGGCCTGGGCGTGCGCGCGTTCGCCGAGCAATGCCGTGAACGCGGGTACGTTGTCATCGCGCTCGATCAGCGTCGGGCGCGGGCCGATGCGCTGGATCAAGCGCTGATACAGGGCCCAGACCGGGTCAGCGACCGGGGCGTCGTGGGAGTCGATGAGCAACGCACCGCCGGCGTCATGGCTGTGCCCCGCCAGATGAATCTCCGCGACGGCCTGGCCCGGGAAGCGATCGATGTAGGCGGCCGGATCAAAATCGATGTTGTGCGCGCTGACGTGCACGTTGTTGATGTCGAGCAGCAGGGCGCAACCAGTGCGCTGCGTCAGCTCGGTGAGAAAGTCGATTTCATCCCAGTCGTGGCCGTCCAGGTGCAGGTAATGGCTGGGATTTTCGATGGCAATGCTGCGCCCCAGGGCATCCTGGGTACGCTGTATGTTGTCTGCGATGCGTACCAGGGCCTCGTGGCTGCGCGGGAATGGCAACAGGTCCGGGTAATAGTGATTGCGCCAGGTGGACCAGGCGAGGTGTTCGGATACCAGCGCCGGTCGCACGTGGTCTGCCAGCCTGCGCAGGCGCTGGAGGTGCGTCGGGTCGGGGGCGGCGTCCGCCGCCAGGGACAGGGAGACCCCGTGCAGCGACAGCGGATGCCGTTCGCCCACCGCTTCCAGGTGGGCCAGGCGAGCACCGCCAACCATGTAGTTCTCTGGGTGGACCTCAAACCACAGCCCGGCTGCGCTGCAGTCCCGGGCGGCGTCGTAGTGCTCGGCCTTCAAACCAAGGCCGGCACCCAGTGGCATAGGAGCGTGCATGATCGGCGGCGCCTGCGCTCAGGACTTGATCGGCGTGAGCGAGCCCATGCCCTTGGGGGTCTTGATCGAGGTGCAGGTGCCTGCCGGGACGTTCTTCCAGGCATTGCCCTGGTAGTCGACCTTGGAGGTGCCGGCGCAGCTGGTGCCGGCACCGGCGGCGCAGTCGTTCTTGCCGGCCAGGGAGACGCCGTAGCATTTTTCCACGCTTGGCGTGGCCTGGTTGTCGGCCATGGCGGTGGATGCAATGGAGGCGAGGGCGAGTGCGGCGGTAGCGAGGGCGATGCTTTTCATGGCATATCTCCGTAATGGACTGGATGGCCGTCAGCTCGGTGTGACGGTCCGACAGGTAATTCGTCGTAGCAGTCGATACGGTTACAGCGCGGCAGAAAAATGTTGAGATTTCTTTCGGTGCACCTGCGCCGATTGAAACCTTTGGCGTTGCGGCCGATATGATGCAGTCTGGGCTCAATGAAAAATATCCACCTGCGGTGTAACTAAGGCGGCCAATGGAGCGAACTACAAGCTATGAGGTCATGGCCACGCGCGAAGAGCGCCTGCAGTCATTGCTTCTGGGTGGGTTGGCTGGCGACGAGGCCGCATACCGCGAATTCCTCACCGCGCTCAGTTCGCACCTGCGCGGTTTCCTTCGCCGACGCCTGGCGCAGCGCCCGGGAGAGGTCGAGGACCTGTTGCAAGAGGTACTGCTGGCCGTGCACAACGCAAGGCACACCTATCGCGCCGAACAGCCGCTGACCGTGTGGGTGCAGGCGATCGCCCGCTACAAGCTGGCCGATCACTTCCGTGCGTTCGCCCGCCGCGATGCGCTGTCCGATTCGCTGGACGAAGACATGTTCGAGGTGGAGGATAGCCGCCCGGCGGAGGCCCGGCGTGATCTGGGCAAGCTGTTACAGCACCTGCCCGAGCGTCAGCGTCTGCCCATCATTCATGTGAAACTGGAAGGCCGTTCGGTAGAGGAAACGGCTCAACTGACCGGTCTTTCCAGTTCTGCGGTCAAGGTAGGTATCCATCGCGGCCTGAAAGCGCTGGCGATGGTGATCTGATCTTGCCCAGCAGCCGTGGACACGGGTTTAAGCACACATCCTGGCCTCGAAGGCCTCTGGGCTGATGTGCCCCAGCGTGCTGTGTCGCCGCTGGCGGTTGTAATCGGTTTCGACGTATTCAAACACGGTTTCACGCATCTGGGCGCGGCTCGTGAAGCGCTCGCCGTGGATGCACTCGACCTTCAGGCTGTGGAAGAAGCTCTCTGCACAGGCATTGTCGTAGCAGTTGCCTTTGGCGCTCATGCTGCATCGCAAGTGATGGGCGCGGATCAGCTCCTGGTAAGCCGCTGAGCAGTACTGGCTGCCGCGGTCGCTATGCACGATCACGTCATTAGGCTGCCTACGTCGCCACAGCGCCATGTGCAAGGCATCGCAAACCAAGTCGGCCGTCATGCGTTCGTTCATGGCCCAGCCGATCACCATCCGTGAATACAGATCGATGACCACTGCCAGATACAGCCAGCCTTCCTCCGTATACAGGTAGGTGATGTCACCCACCCATTTCTGATTTGGCGCAGATGCCTTGAAATCCTGCTTGAGCAAGTTCTCTGCCACTGGCAGGGAGTGCTGAGAATTGGTCGTGGCCTTGAACTTCTTGGCGGCCTTGGCACGCAGTCCTTGCCGTTGCATCGAGGCGGCTACCGTCTTGCGATTGCAGGGTAGGCCGGCTTCCCGCAGGTCGTGGCAAAGCCGTGGAGCCCCGCTGCGGCCCTTGCGTGCGCTGTATGCCTGAGCGACCTGCCGATCCAGTTCGGCTCTTCGCCGCTGGCGCATTGACGGCCTGCGAGAGCACCAAGCGTAGTAACCGCTGCGGGCAACGCCCAACACGCGACACATGGCCTGGATCGAGAAATGCGCGGTATGAGTCCTCATGAAGGCGTACTTCACTTGAGGCTCTTGGCAAAGTACGCGGCGGCCTTTTTTACGATGGCCAGCTCCTCGGCGTGCTCGGCCAACAGCCGCTTGAGTCGGGCATTCTCGTCGGCCAGCGACTGCTCGCGCTCGCTGCCGGACTGAGTCTGGTGCTTCTTGCTCCGCCAGCCGTAGAGCTGGGAAGCATGCAGGCCGAGCTGTTCGGCAGCCTTGCTGACGCCAATGCGCTCGGCCAAAGCCAGCGCTTCGTCCTTGTAGGCTTGGGAATGGCGGGTGCGGGTCTGTTTCATTGGGGTTGCTTGTCTTGCCATGATTCACCTCGTTGCAGTTTATCGCTTAAC
>NZ_BCBH01000063.1:0-10070 GCF_001320525.1 Pseudomonas sp. NBRC 111131
TTAATCAATCAAACCCCCCAGGCTAGCGTTGCTGATCGATATTTACGCGCTGCTCTCCATCCTCAGGAGCGCTTGGCTCCTGCAAATCCGCTTGACCGCAATTTTCAGCCATCGCGCGGTATTCCCTGCGCAGCGCTCGAAGCTCTTTGCTGTCCATATCTTCCAAATCCAAGACAGAACGTTGAGCCGACTTGGTGGCTCGAATCAGCTCGTCCAGCTTCACGTGGATGATGTCGTTATCCCTGTTCTGCGTGTTCTGGATCAGAAACACCATCAGGAAAGTGACGATCGTCGTAGAGGTGTTGATGATGAGCTGCCAGGTGTCGTTGTAGTGGAACCAGGGCCCTGAGATAGCCCATAACCCAATGAGCACCACGGCGATCAAAAATGTACTTGGCTTCCCCGACCGGTTGGCGAGCCATTGGCAGAACTGCGCGAATTTCATGACTTTCTCCTAGGTGTACTAGAACGTAGGACCGTCGTGAGAGCCTGAAATCTTTTTTTACATTTGGTCGGCTAGACAAGTGACATCTGGAGACAGGCTGAACGAGCCGCTTCGGTACCCACTCGAACGCTCACCATCTGAGTTTCAAGGCGTTTGGGTAATGACCTTCATCGTTTGGTTCGCCATGCTGGGCGCAGTGCTCTTGGTCCTAGCCCTGTCATCGTCCTATCTTCGCTGGGCACCGGTTACCACCTCGGTGGTTTGTCTTGGCCTTGGCACCACGCTCGGTTCACCTGCTCTAGGGTTGCTACAGTTGGACCTCTCTAAATCGAGTGGTTGGCTGGAACACCTCACCGAAGTGGCCGTGCTGTTCTCTCTTTTCTTCAGCGGCCTCAAATTGCGTTTGCCACTTCGAAATCCCAGGTGGCGGACAGCGTTCTACCTTGCGGGCCCAGTGCTCGTGCTGTGCATAGGAGGTGTAAGCCTCCTGCTTCATTATGCACTCAACATGAGTTGGGGCGTTTCGGTGCTAATTGGCGCCATTCTCGCCCCCACAGATCCGGTGCTTGCAACCCTCGTGCAGGTGGTAGATGCCCAGGATGATGACCCTGTGCGCTTCGGTTTGTCGGGAGAGGCCGGGTTGAACGACGGTGTGGCCTTTCCCTTCGTAACGCTGGGGCTGCTGTTACAGCGAGATCCCGGGGAGCCGTGGTTCATCCATTGGGTCTTCGGGGATGTGCTATGGGCAGCCTCCGCCGGCGCATTGTGCGGGTATTGGATGGGAAGAGGCCTAGGCAAGCTGACCCTCTACTTGCGCTTGCGCAACGACGACAGCACTGTCTCGCCTAATGATTATCTTGCCCTCGCTCTCGTGGCGCTTGCTTATGTCATCACCGAGGCGATACAGGGTTATGGCTTCCTGGCCGTGTTCGCCGCGGGACTCGGGCTGCGGCAGGCCGAAGTGCTTACTGCTGCGAGTCCTTCAGATCCTGCGGCAGAACATCTGGTGCAGCCGGTGGTGGGTCACCAGCATGTGGCGCCAGAGCTGGCCGTTAAGGGGGATGTCGCAGAGCTCGACGACTCCCGCGTCGCGGCAGGGATCATGCTGGGTGATATGTTGGCGTTTGGCAGCCTGGTTGAGCGAGCAATGGAAGTCTTTCTGGTCACACTCTTGGGTGTGGTGCTGCTGGAGCACTGGGATTGGCAGGGGCTCATCGTAGCGGGCGCACTGTTCTGTATCATCCGACCACTCAGTGTTTTTCTCACCCCTTTGCGCCAAGGTTTGGATGCTCCGCAGCGAGGACTTCTGGGCTGGTTCGGTATCAAGGGAATCGGCAGCCTGTACTATCTCTTCTACGCGATAAATCACGGGCTTCCCCCAAATGCTGCAGCGCAGAGTAGCAACCTGGTTCTGTCAGTCGTTGCGCTGAGCATCTTGGTTCATGGTCTCTCTGTTCAATCTCTCCTGGCACGCTATCAGGCCCGGCGAAAGCGGACGCCTTGATCCTCGACAAAACCTTCTCCTAAAGGTCCAGGAACAGGACATTCTCGGCGGCTGAACTATGCTGGAGAGCTGCCCAAGTGTAAGCGGCCAGCAAACACACCTTCAGAATCTCAGCATTAAGGGCGATGGTGTCCACCTAAAAATACGTGGACACCATCGCCCTTATCGCAAGGATCACCATGCGCCAGCGCACCTCTTATCCAAAACCGTTCAAAGCCCAAGTCGTCCAGGAATGTCTTCAACCTGACGTATCGATAGCCAGCATCGCGCTGCGCCATGGCATCAACGCCAACCTGGTGCGCAAATGGATTCCGCTCTATCGTGACCGTCAACCTGACGCGCTACCGGCATTCGTGCCGCTGACGATGAAGCCCGAATCTGAGCCTGCACAACCCACACTGGCGCGCATCGAAATTCCGTTCAAACTACAAACAGTCACAGTGATCTGGCCCGCTGTCGATCCCGATGGCTGTGCGCGCTTCATTCGCGGTCTCGTCAAATGATTCGCATCGATACAATCTGGCTCGCCACCGAGCCCATGGACATGCGCGCCGGCACCGAAACGGCGTTGGCCCGCGTCGTCGCGGTCTTCGGTGCGGCGAAGCCGCACTGCGCTTATCTCTTTGCCAACCGCCGCGCCAACCGGATGAAGGTGCTAGTGCATGACGGCATTGGCGTGTGGTTGGCAGCACGCCGACTGAACCAAGGTAAATTCCACTGGCCGGGCGCTCGTCACGGCGCTCAAATGGAACTGGACAGCGAGCAAGTTCAGGCACTCATCGTCGGATTACCTTGGCAACGCATGGGTGCCAACAGCACCATCACACGGCTTTAGTACTGACTATTGGCATAACCGCCAATCGCCGCCAGTGTGTTGCTCTGGCATGATTGGCGGCATGACTTCTTTACCCGACCTCGACCAACTGACCCCTGCAGAGCTGCGCGCGTTGCTCGAGCAGACGCTGACATTGCAGTCTCAAGTCGAGACGATGAGTCGCAAGATCCAGAACGACAAGATCGTCATCGAGCAGCTCACTCATGAGATCGCTGTCCTCAAACGTCATAAGTACGCCAAACGCAGCGAACAGATCAGTCCAGAGCAAGGCCGCTTGCTCGATGATTTGCTCAGCACTGACCTTGAGGCCATCGAAGCCGAGCTGAACGCACTTCATCCCGACCCAGCCCCAAAAGAGCCAGGCCAGAAGCCCAAGCGCGCACCACTGCCTGCACAGCTTCCGCGCACCGTGATTCATCATGAACCCGACAACACCCAATGTGCGTGTGGCTGCGAGCTTCAGCGCATCGGTGAAGATGTCAGCGAAAAGCTCGATTACACGCCGGGCGTGTTCACGGTTGAGCAGCATGTACGTGGAAAGTGGGCCTGCCGAAGTTGCGAAACCCTGATACAGGCACCGGTTCCGGCGCAAGTCATCGACAAAGGCATCCCCACCGCAGGTCTGCTGGCCCATGTCATGGTGGCCAAGTTCGCTGACCACCTGCCGTTGTACCGGCAGGAAAAGATCTTTGGCCGCGCCGGCCTGGCGATTCCACGCTCGACACTGGCCCGGTGGGTCGGGCAAACCGGCGCGCAGCTTCAACCGCTTGTCGATGCCCTGCGTGAAGCGGTGCTGGCTCAACCAGTCATCCACGCCGATGAAACACCGGTTCAGATGTTGGCACCGGGTGAAAAGAAAACCCATCGAAGTTATGTGTGGGCCTATAGCAGCACTGCTTACGCAGAGCTTAAATCCGTGGTTTACGACTTCAGCCCGAGCCGTGCCGGCGAGCATGCGCGTAACTTCCTGGGCGACTGGCGCGGCAAGTTGGTGTGCGATGACTTTGCCGGCTACAAGGCCAGTTTCGAACAGGGCATCGTCGAGATTGGCTGCATGGCCCATGCGCGCCGTAAGTTCTTTGACTTGCATGCGGCGAACAAGAGCCAGTTGGCCGAGCAGGCCCTTCTGACAATCGGTGCGCTCTACGAGGTCGAACGGCAGGCCAAGGACATGAGCGAAGACGACCGTCGGCGAATACGTCAGCGAGATGCGGTTCCCATCGCTGAAAAACTGCATGACTGGATGCTGACCCAGCGCGAGCTGGTACCCGAAGGCTCGACCATCGCCAAAGCTCTGGATTACAGCTTGAAACGCTGGGTAGCGCTGACGCGCTACCTGGACGACGGCGCCTTGCCCATCGATAACAACCACGTCGAGAACCAAATACGACCGTGGGCACTTGGGCGTGCCAATTGGTTGTTCGCAGGATCACTGCGCAGTGGCAAGCGGGCGGCGGCGATCATGAGCCTGATTCAGTCGGCGCGCATGAATGGACATGATCCGTATGCCTATCTCAAGGACGTGTTGACGCGACTGCCAACACAGCGGGCTAGCGAGATTGAGGCTTTGCTGCCGCATCAATGGGAACCGGCCTGACTTACGCAAGGTGAGTTGGGCGGACGCTTACAAAAAAGCCGCCTGCAGGCAAGCGGCAACACCAAAGGGCAATGAAGGACACTCGGTTGGTACAAGGAGGGGTACCGCGCCTCGCTTCATTGAAAAACAAAGTAATGGAAAAACTAGCACTGGCAAAATCAAACACGCTGATAGTCACTATTAATAAACTCCTCAACATGTACGTTCAACATTGCTCTAAGAGGGTGTAGACAAAATAAAGTAAGCTGCTTGTCCCTTGCCTACGCAGCATTGAGCCATGCCTAAAACCGGACGCCCGCCCGTAATCGCTGCGGAGCATTACCCTCTGCTGACCAGGCTCGCTCATGCGCAACCCTATTCCAGCCAATCCGAACTGGCGCAGGCATTCCATGCTGAAACGGGTATTACCGCTCATCCCGATACCTTTGCCAAAGCGCTGAGGCTGGCCGGGATCGTTCGTGTAAAGGAACGAGCCAAAGGTAGTTTCCAGCCATCTGAGGCTCAGAAGTCTTATGGTTACACCGAGGCCCACCGGCGCCAGTTGCCGGAACAGCGCTACCCCAGTTGTCTGACGGACGCAGAATGGACGCTGGTCGCTGATTTGTTTGAAGTCTCGGGAGGCCGTGGCGTGCCGCCTCGTCACTCCCGAAGGACGCTTTTGGAAGCGTGCTGTTATGTCGTGCGCACGGGATGCTCATGGCGAATGCTGCCTCACGAGTTTCCGCATTGGGACAACGTCTACAAGACCTTTCGACGGTGGAGCGCTCAGGGCAAGTTTGAGCAAATGCACGACCGGCTTCGTGCCCAGTGGCGAGAGCGGATGGATCGTGATGAAAAGCCGTCAGCCGCTGTTCTCGATTCCCAGTCAACTCGTAGCTCTCCCCAAGGCGGAGAAAGTGGGTACGACGCCGGCAAAAAGGTCAAAGGGCGCAAGCGAAGTCTGGTCGTTGATACCCTTGGCTTGCTCTTGGCAGTGAGTATCAGTGCCGCCAGTGTGCAGGACCGAGACGCGGCGGACGACGCGGTGACATCCTCGATGGGCAAGTACCCATCCGTGAATACTCTGTTCGTTGACAGTGCCTACGCCGGGAAGTGGGCTCAGCGGACGCAAGACATTCATGCTGTTCAGGTTCAGGTCATAAGAGGACCGAATAATCGCCGTACCGGGAAATGGCATTCAGCACAAGGCGAGCTGTTCGCGTCAGCACCAGCACCGAGTGGTTTTGTGGTTATGCCCAAACGCTGGGTAGTGGAACGAACTCACGCCTGGAATGAGCGAGCCAGGCGGCTGATCATGCACCATGATCGTTTACTCGATGTAAGTGCGGCATGGGTATGGCTGGCTGAGGCTCGCATGCTGGCCCGTCGGCTTACTACTTGATTTTGTCTACACCCTCCTAGCGGTGCACGACCGGCTCCTCCAGCCTACTTGTGGGTTCGCGGAACACGTGTAGAGCAGAAGTGATACGGGGCCACCTAGGACGAGATTTTTCGATGCATCCGCAAAGCTACTGCAGATATCTGCAACTCCATGAGTCCCAGCTACCTCCTCAAGAATAGAGCCACTGCACTGACGAACGCCTTACACTCACTTTTTTCGCTAGCTCAGAGGGTCGCTGTGAACTTCACTGATCAAACTTTCGATACGATTCTGAACGCGCTGCACGACGGCGTCTACATCACGGATGGAGCAGGGATTACCGTCAAAGTAAACAGCGCGTACGAACGTCTGACTGGACTCCAGAGCGAGCAGCTCATTGGACGCAGCATGCACGACTTGGTACGCGACGGTGTCGTGTCGCAATCCGCATCTTTACGCGTACTCCAGCAAGGTGCGCCGGTTTCCGTTATGCAGAGCCTCGGTAACGGTAAGAAGCTGTTGGTGAGCGCAACACCTATTTTCCTGGATCGTCGCATCAGCTACGTCGTCAGCGCCGTACGTGACATGACAGAGCTTCTGCGCATGAAGCATGAAAGGGATGAGCTAGCTGGGCTCAAGAAGCTGCGTCAGAGCACTGCGCAGTTGCATGCTGGCGAATATGAAAAAATCACACAGTCTTCGCTGGTTTTTAACCAAGCGCAAACCGGCCCGCTTTTCTCACAGACACGTCGTGTAGCAGGCAGTGACGTGAAGGTGCTGCTATTAGGGGAGACCGGTGTTGGCAAAAGCCTCATCGCTCAGTACATCCACAACTCCAGCGCTCGGGCCAAGGAGCCTTTCATTCCGCTCAACTGCGGCGCAATGCCCGAAAATTTGATCGAGGCAGAATTGTTCGGCTATGCACCAGGGGCGTTTACGGGCGCAGCGGCCAAGGGCAAGCGAGGGCTTCTGGAGTTAGCAAATCATGGAACGTTGTTCCTTGATGAAATTGGCGATCTACCGCTGTCGCTACAGGTCAAACTGCTGAAGGTTATCGAAGAAAATCGATTCATCCCCGTGGGTGGACTTGAATTGCGTGAGGTCGATATTCGAATCATCAGCGCCACCCACCACGACTTGCGAAAGAAAGTCGAGGAAGGGTTGTTCCGTGCCGATCTCTACTATCGACTGAACGTGGTGCCCATTCATATTCCCGCGCTTCGCGAGCGCGCCGCAGAGATCTCAACGCTGTTGGAGCATTACCTCAGGCACTTCAACGAGCGCTATGAGCGCAAAATGTCGTGGGGCTTGGAGACCCTGGATCTGCTCTGTGAGTACGCATGGCCAGGAAATATTCGAGAGTTGATCAACCTGGTCGAGCGTCTGGTAGTGGTCTGCGAAAGTGACACGATTGAGGCGTTGGATCTGCCTGAGGAAATCCTCAACCTCCACAATGATCGCTCAAGTCATGATCGTTTACCGCTACGCAAGGTTGTGGAAAACGCCGAGCGCAGCGCAATCCTTTCAGCCATGCGCGTACACAAAACCACGCGCCTGGCAGCCAAAGCGTTGGGAGTGAGCCAAGCAACCATCGTCCAGAAGATGAAACGCTGGGAGAGTTTTGATTAGGTTTCTGATCGTTAGCCGACTTTGCGATTGAAATACTGATCGCTATTCGTGCCGCAGGCCTGCACGAACGAGACGAAATCCGTCAAGGATGGGTATTTCACGACATTGGCACAGGTTTTGTTATCCATTTGGTACATCTCTAATAAAAAAACGAGGATGAGCCGATGAGCGTTTCTGCCTTTCAAATCGCCAATAAACTCCTGACCGGCGCTAGCGCGGTTGAACAGCTGGACGCTGAGTTGACCCGGCTGAAGGTTGATAACCCATTGATCGTGACCGATGCGATTCTGGTCAAATCGGGCACAGTCGACCTCGCTTTGGTCCACCTGGGTGGCCGCAGCTATGGCCTCTACGACCAAGTGCAGCCAGAGCCTGAAATCAGTTTGGTCGAAGATTGCACCCGCGCCTTTCGCGAGGGTGGCCATGATGGACTGATTGGCCTGGGCGGTGGAAGTGCCATGGACATCGCGAAAGGTGTGGCGGCTTTCGCGAGACACGATGGCCCCTTGGCCGAGTTGTTCGGTGTCGATCAAGTAAGCCGCAAGGGCCCTCCGCTGATCGCGATTCCAACTACGGCAGGCACGGGTTCGGAGGTCACTAACGTGGCGATATTCTCCGACAAGAATGCGCAGCTCAAGAAAGGGATTGTGAGCAACTACCTGTTGCCTGATGTTGCCCTGGTTAGCCCGATCATGACGCGTACTTGCCCACGCAGCGTGACCGCTGCCAGCGGTGTCGATGCGCTTGTGCATGCGATTGAGGCATACATTTCGATCAATCGCTCGCCGATCACCGATGCCATTGCTCTGGGAGCCATCAAGGTTATAGCTCGCGCTTTGCCTAAGGCCTATGCCAATCCCAATGATCTCCTTGCTCGGGAAGACATGGCTACGGCGAGCCTGATGGCCGGCATGGCATTTGGCAACGCAGGTGTTGGGGCAGTGCATGCGCTTGCCTATCCGCTGGGCGGGCGTTTCAACATCGCTCACGGCGTCAGCAACGCTTTGCTGCTGCCTTATGTGATGCGCTGGAACAAGCTTGCTTGTATGGAGCGTCTTCGCGACGTCGCTCAGGCAATGGGCGTGAATATCGCCGGCTTGAGCGATAGCCAGGCTGCAGACGCCAGTGTCGATGCGATGATTGAACTGTGTGCTGCTGTAGACATCCCTGCCGGTCTTCGCGCTTTCAACGTCCCACAGGACGCCCTAGCACCGATGGCCGAGGAAGCCAGTAAGATCGACCGGTTGATGCGCAATAATCCCCGCAAGTTAACGTCTGAAGATATCGAATCAATTTACCAGGCTGCATGGTAACCCGTTGATATATAGGGTGACCAAACACGGAAGCCGAGCCTATGGGATGGATAGACAATTGTGTCTGATACACAATATATCTAATGATTTGCGCAGCAGGAACTGAGCATTTAATTCAAGATCGATTTCATGAATTTGAAATACATTAATTGTTGACACGCAACAATTCATACCTACAATTAATTTAGATATAATCTGCCTGAAATCATAATAATACCTTGAATACCCAAGAAGAACCGTGATAGCTTAGAGGTTGATAGCTATGGAAGAAGTTAAATTATATGCAATGACATGCGGCTGGATTACTATGCCTTATGGTTTCTTCATGGCTGGAGAAACGGGCGATCTGGCAATCCCTGTGCCGTGCTATTTGATCGAACATCCGAAAGGCACTGTTTTGTTTGATACAGGCCTTGAGTTGCCTTTGCAGTCCAAAGATCCGGAAGTGGTGAAAAAATCACTCGGAGTTTTTTCAGATATAACGACAGTTAATTTTGTGCCTGGCGAGGATGTAGCTAAGCGCCTGGAGGCTTTCGGCGTCGACCCGCTGAAGATTAACTTTATAATTAATTCTCACCTACACTTCGATCATTGTGGTGGTAATGCCTGCATCCCTAACGCACGACTGGTTATCCAGAAA
This sequence comes from Pseudomonas sp. NBRC 111131, assembly GCF_001320525.1. Taxonomy (NCBI): domain Bacteria; kingdom Pseudomonadati; phylum Pseudomonadota; class Gammaproteobacteria; order Pseudomonadales; family Pseudomonadaceae; genus Pseudomonas; species Pseudomonas sp. NBRC 111131. The sequence continues at coordinate 9,324 of NZ_BCBH01000063.1, forward strand.
CGTGAGTGGGAGGCAGCAAAGAATGAGGAAAATATTGAAAAAGAAGTGTATGCTCCTCGACACTATGATCTAGGTCACGAGCGCCTTGAAATTGATGGTGAACACGATCTATTTGGTGATGGTTCGGTTGTACTTATCCCGAGCTTTGGTCACACGCCCGGGCACCAGTCGCTGAAAGTCAAAGTAGATGGCAAAGATGTGATCATCACTGCGGATGCCTGCTACTTGAAGGCTTCCCTTGAAAAGATGACGCTTCCAGATGCAATGGTGGTGAATGACGCTCAAGGAATGCTTGATAACTTTAACTTGTTTAAACAGCTAAAGTCCAAAGGGGCAATGGTACTGTACGGGCATGATCCAGAGCAGTCGAAATTACTGACAGATGGTGCCATTCGCAGAGTCAGGCCAGCAGCGCTGGCCGGTCTGCAACAATAACTGTGAAGTACCAAGCAAGAAGTTTCACACGTTGAAGTGCTTGAGGGTTCAGGCAAATTGAAAAGCTCCCTGTCATGTCGCAGGGGTTCAGAAAATTTTCAGCATAAACAATAATAAGGACTGATATATGAAGCCTGCATTGAAAGTATCGTTACTCTTGGCTGCCGGTATCGCAACCTCCCAGGTTTTTGCAGCCCCTGCTCAAACCGGCTTGCCAGACAGCTGCGCAAAAGATGCGAAAGGAAACTATAGCCAGGAATTTGATATTCCATGCAAAGCGCTGGATAACTTCCTGACGACATTCAACGCTAA
>NZ_BCBH01000064.1:0-9125 GCF_001320525.1 Pseudomonas sp. NBRC 111131
GGGAAGCCCAGTCCCATTACCCTCAATGCGCCTGCGTCAGGTTTACTGCCCTGTGTTGCACATCTCCGGTCATACAGCCAACAGGAGATTCCCCCATGCAACATTTCCAAAAAGCAGCAGTTGACCGCACCGATCGGCAAGCGATGATCAGCTTCTTGGCTGGCCACTATCGCTACGACACCATGAACCAATGGAATCGCTCCACAAGCTACGCTCACTGCGTGAAGATCCATGCCCTTGGCTTGGATCGAGAGCAGACGGAGAAGGCCTTTGATCTACTCAATGTCGACTACTGGGATGAGCTGTCCCTGGTTATCGAGGACTTCGTTCTGGAAATGAACGGGGAATACACCATCAGTAGCAATGGGCGATCGAGCGGTTACCTGGTGCTCATGAAAAGCCGCTGGGAACCAACCGGCTATCAGTCTTACTGCCGAAACTGCTCTCAGCGTAACCACCAAGCTTGCACCGAGGGTGATAATCGCTGTGGCCGCTGTGGCGCTGAAGGAGAAGCCGGTCGGCGCAACTTCCAGCATCCACCTAAAACCCTTCGTGTAACTGGCCAAGCGATTGACCAGGACGAGGATTTCCAGGAATGGTCCCTGGACCAGCTGGCGAGCCGTGTTGAGGTTGTCGAGGCATTTGATCGTGCCTGTGACGACATTCGAGCGACCTTCATCAGCCTGCTGAGCCTGAACGTCGTCGAAGAGACCGTGCTTATCCCGCAGAAACGCTATGTGTTGCAATCGGCATAGCCCCACTCAACGCTCCACCCACCGCTGGCCTACGGGCTGGCGGTTTTCTTTTGCCCAAAGAAAAGCCCCGACACGCGGTCGGGGCAGGGTGGAGCGTTAAGCAACCTTGGCAGCAGCCTCAGGGCCTGCGATCAGTCGCAACAGTTCATCGACACTCAAAGGGCATAGCTCGCGGAAGTCGTCGTTGATGTTTTCGATTCGTTTGCGCAGTCCCTGGAGCAACTCGTGAAGTTGTTTTTTATCCAATAGATTGACTGCCAGAACCAAAATCCTCCACACCAGTTCGGATTCATCTTCGAGCGTTTCAGTGAAATTCCGGAGATCGCCGAAGAGCTCCATGATCTCATCGCTATCAAGGTTGTCGTATAGGTTATCCGGGCTCCAAGTGACCTCGGTACCGTAATCGGCCGCGAGTGCAGCTGTTACTTGATTACGCAGTTGCGGCATCAAGTCCCAGTCCCACACCCCCTGTATGATCGCATTGAGGATAACGTCCTGGAGATGGGACAGCGTTTCCAGCATCTGCGGGAACAACAACCGCCGCACCGAACTTGCACCTTCCCAGACAGCGACCTGCAGCGCATTGCGCATGGGCGTGCCTTCCGACTTTTGTCGGCTGAGGCCTTCGACCAGCGCATCGCGCAACAAGCGGTCGAGCTCGCAGGACGTAGCGGCCGCGGGCTTGAGCGTTGTCATTGCCAGCATCTGCAGTTTCACAGGCCGACCGTAGTTATCGGAGCAGTTGAACGTATCACCGTCCCATTGACCGGCCGCGATTACGGCTGGCGACAACAGGGTCTCGCAGTTCTGTCCCCACAGCAGGCGAACCTGAGTGATGCTTGAATCAGTTTCTTCAATCTCCGCAGTGGAAAGCGTGGTGAGCCCAGGCAGCATCAGCTGCACGTGGGAGGCAGTTTTCAGCAAATCAATGAAGCCGGAGAGCAGCGCGTTGGTCATGGTGGATCCCTGAAAGTAGTTGAACTTGCCATCAGGGATGTGAAACACGCACGAATACCCCCCCTCCCTTGTTCTGTGCGCTTTACGCCGCCGGTCAATCTCGGCCCGCACTCCCGGCGCCGGCGCTTGACCCTATTCTGGCAGTGAAAAAACCAGACGAGTACAAATGTTCTCCACTACACTCCACGGACATGCAATTAACAGTCAAAGCAGGCCGACCTAGCTCCCGTCCATCCTGTACCACCGGAGTCGCCCATGAGCGCTACTGAAGACCTCTTCAAACCTGACAATCCTTCTTGGAATGAACGGCCCAAGGAGACATTTGACCACTGGATCAGCCAGCAGGCGGGCAGGGGCACCTCTGCCCGCATCCGAGTGTCATCCGCGGAGGTGTACCGAGCGCAATGGGGCCGATTCGTCGACTGGATTGAGCAAAAAAGCATTAAATTAGACGAAGTGGATGCAAGCGATGTTTCAGACTTCCTCGATAGCCTAACCCCGGAGATCGAGAAGAACGAAAAGCGAGTGAACAATAGGCCGCAACGCGACCGCTACCGTAAGCTCATCCAGCGCGTATTGGCCGACCTCTTCAAGGAAAGGGAAGCGCCAGGCTTCCTGAACCCCGCGGCGCAGGCATTGAGGGCTGAAGGGGTCAAATGGAAGGATGTTGACGGCAACCTCCCCACGAGCTTTCTGCGGCCCCAGGAGGCTGAGTTGCTTGCCAATCTCCTGGTGGCGCCGTTGACGGCGCAAAACGACCGGGGCCGCTGGCGCGAGGCGCGGGACCGGGCCATGGTGGGCCTATGTGTCGGGGCTGGTCTCAAGGTGCAGGACATTGTTGGCCTGACTGTTAATTGCATCACCCCACAGGCCGCCCCGTGGATCACCCTTTCCTATGCGGATTCGAAGTTTGAGCACCGGACCAAGCCATTCGACTATGCCGCCCGGGCCCTGGCCACCTGGCTGCACATCCGCCTGCAGGCTGGTACCGAAGGTGACCTGGTGTTTCCCAGCGACATCACGCCAGTGATCAAGAACGGTCGGACAATCACCGCGATCAACCCGTCGACGGTGAACCGCATCACCGAGGCCGTGATCGTCGAGTCCGGGGTGAAGGCCATTCGCGATCCTGAGCACCGAGCGAGCCCACAGACCCTGCGTAATACCTTTGCGGCTGAGCTGTTCGAAAGAGGGGAAACGCCAGCCCTGGTGGCGGAGTGGATGGGCTTTGCACAGCCCGTGTCGGCCGAGAGGCTTTATGAGTCCTGGAAGCTGTGGCGGCAGACCACCAAAGGCACAGAACAAGGGGAGTAAGGGGGGCTAGGCAGAGGCGTGATCACCTCCGCCCAAAGGGCAGCAGACGCTTACGCGGACTGAGGGGCCTCGGCCTCCACGTCGCACACGCTGAGGCACACGTGGCCAACGGCTGACGCATTCAAGGCGATGCGGACTTCGCGGCAAATATCCTCATGGTAGGCATCCCGCACTTCACGGAAGGCCGAGACCAATGCGACGAGGCCGATCAGGGGAGCAAGCACGTACCGCGCCAGCTCAATGATTCTGGTCAGCGCCGCGGTGATGTCGGCAGGGCTAGTAGTCTGCAATGCTGCGAGGGTACTGGTGAATGCTTCGGGCTCCAACAAGACCGCAAGCAGCACCACGCCCAAAACGGCCGCTGGCAGGGCTGCAACAGCTCCCCGCAGGGTTCGAGTCAAAGCGCTCATCACAACGATAAGGGCTTTGACGTACGTCCGAGGATCTCGCCGCACGCGGTTTCGCATCTCTTGGTACTTCTCCATCGAGAGAGAACCCACCCCGACACCGTTGACCTCCGCCCTGACTTGCTTCTCGCTCATGCTCATATCCTGTGCTCCTAAAGGGGACTAATGGTCGGCCGCATGACCAACCCGCACAGGATAGCATTTAAAATACAAGCGCCGTATGCATTCATGTTATAGCACTCAGGCCCGGCGGGAGAGACGCGCCCGATACACGAACGCCAGAAACCACAAGGCCCACTACGAAGTAGCGGGCCTTGTGGTCGCAAGTTCAACCTTTCGGTTGATTTTCCCAGCCTTTCAGGAGATTGGGTCGGTTGAGGCTTGATCGCCTACATGGGGCCTATTAAACACGGAACATTGCGCCATTGCAACACGAAACTATAAATTTCTCCGGCGCAGCGTTCAGTGGGTGGAAAGCCATGCATTTCGGGAGATTACCACCACAAGGCTCACCTGATACGCACCCATCACGGCCCTAAAGATACTGGTAGTATCGGAATAGACAAACGCAAATCGAGCATTCAAAATCATTCAACGTATAGATACGCGTTAAATGGTGAGTCGGTACGACCTCACCGATAACCATCAATCGTTGTTTCTCCAGCAAGGGTCAAATCATGAAGCTGTTCTACTCCGATCAGATCTCCGAACCTCAGGGGGGGGAGCCCTTACACGGCACTCGCGGCATTCATTGCCGGTTATCACCTCATCAGCACCGTGTTGGGTATGTTGGTCGGCGGCCCCGCCGGCGCAGCTCTAATGAGCGACTGGGGAACCGCAGCTTTCTTCCTGGCCTTTTTCTGTACCAGAGGGTTCCGAATCCGGATAGGCAAGTCAAAAACAATCCTGGTGCTGCTGGTGGCCATTGCAGCTCTGGTGTTGGCTGAGTGGTTTACCCATCAGATATGGCCGCCTGCGCCGGAGCAAGCCAAAAGTTGGGCCGGTGTTGCGTGTAGCGTAGCCATGCTCGCACTGGCCAAGGCGCTTCAAGTCTTGGTGTGCCGGTACATCTGGCCAGGCTTCCGAGCAACGCTCGCTGATTGAGCTCACCAGGCTCTCATAACCACCGAACTCGCATTCCGGACCTCGCAGGTGGCCGACACCTGCATCCATCCAAGAGGGACAATGATGGCCACCATACTCTCCCAGCAACAGCAGCAGCGTCGGGGGCATGCCGAGCTCAGCATGCAGCCCATCAGCCGGGAAAAGCCTCCAACCATCAGCAAAGAGTCGACGCTCTGCGAGGTGTTCATCAAAGAGTTCAACCAGATCCCGGGGTGGACGTGTTACCCCGAAGCAGCGGGGTTCGATGTGCTGGTGGTGCACGACGATGGCCGTCAAATTGGCGTCGAGGCGAAGCTTTCGCTGAATGCCAAAGTCGCCGACCAGATCCTGCCCAATCACGGGGACGACTTTTGGGAAAGCCCGGGGCCAGATCATCGCCTGGTCATCGTCAGCAAAATTACCGATGCCAGTGCCGGCATAGCCAAGATGCTCCGTCGGCTTGGTGTCAAAGTACTCTGCCCTTATGAATCATGGACAGCGCAGGGCTATGTGCACACGTTCGGACTTGATCATCGGCTCTTCTACGCAGAACGCAGTGCTGCCTCTGATGAACGCATGTTCGACTGGTCGCCTGCAGAGCGCTGCCGAGTACCCTCCATTGTTACAAACCTGCCAGCAGGGGTTCCATCACCTTTGCGGCTCACGCCCTGGAAAGAATCGGCACTGAAAGTAGTGGTCCTCATGCGCAAGCAAGGGTTCATTACCGCCAAACAAATCGCGTCATTCGGCATTGGCGTCAGCGCGTGGACCCAGCCGTCAGGTAGTAAGAGACCGTGGCTCGCTAAAGGCGAGGTCCGCGGTCAGTGGGTTGAAACCGAGCATATGCCGGCCTTCGACAAACAGCATCCTGATATGTACGCCAAGGCGCTTACCGAATTCGAAGCCGAGGCAGGGCAGAGCAAGGTGTCACCATGACCAGTTCAACATATTCGCGTGCGCGAAAGACGGCCGGCGAAGTCGGATTTTGGGCAGTGCTAGTCTGCAGCATCTTCGTGTACCCGACAGAGCTCAATGAGCTGCTGGGTATTTCGTCCCTGCTGGCGCCTGGTGAACTCTTGAATGGGCCCAACGACTGGACACTGTTGGTGCGAGCTAGCCTTGGTCTCGTGGTTGGCGTGGCAGTAACAATCATAGTGTGGAAGCTGCTGGCGGTACTGCTCCCAATGACGGTACAGCATCAACCTGCTGAAGACGGCGGCTCCGGTCAAGGTGAGTGAAATGGCGCCCTTGCACTCATAGACGCTGATGGAGCTGCCCATAATCTGATTCGTAAATCTGTCGAGCCGTTTGCCAATGATCAGCGCCAGGCATTAGCAAGCTATGACCGCACTTTGCTCAATACATCCTCGATCCAGCCTGGCTCACCATATGCCGGCCGGGCGAACGGCTTCCAGTTTTCAGCCTCCTCGATCGCGACAGCCAAGCCCGCAGCGGAGATTTTGAAGCTGAGTTTTCGCCTATCAGCTACCAGAAGCCCCTTGTTCGCTAGTCCACGGGCGATGCCAAGCACGACCAGGGGAGGGGGATAGTAGCTTCGCCCGATCCATGGTTCGAACGGATCGAGGTACTCAGTGGGCTGCTGTTGTCCCTGGTGCAGAATGCGCAGGGCAGTAAGCGACATCGGCTTGCTGGCCGCGTCAATTTTAGGCTTCTGCATTGGCAGGCCTTTGAGCACCCTGGCTACCCTCCTGCCGTCAGTTGTGAGCCTGACAAATAGAGAGAGCAAGTCGCCCATGCCTATCGGCCGGTGATCCGTGCTCAACAATCCTCGGTTTTCTAGGGAGTGCCACGTTGAGCCGGCGCCATGACCGACCAGCTTCATTTCAGCGAGTGCGTATCGTAACGGGCCATCGTACGTCATCTTTCGGACCCGTCCGTCAGGACCATACTCCAGCCACCGCCATTGACTCGCTGGGGCGGAGCCTGGCCCAGAGTTCACTTCCTCGGCTCGCTGGTCTTCGTCATACGCCACAATGAGGTAGGCACGCTGGCGCTCGTTGAGTGATTCAGCGATCTCGGATATTCGGGTGATCAGCTTTTCTTTAGCCATGGTCCTGTTTCGATTCTTGGCACCTACTTAACTTAAGCACTGACGCTTGCCTTTGCCCCGCGGGCCGATCGCCGGCCTAGTCGAGATCGCGGTCTCCACCGCTCTCACCCGCTGCCACTCATACCTCCCTCCACTTTATTGCTCGATGCTCAACATCTCCATGGACCAGGTCATCGCAAGACCTGCTTCATCCAGGAGATCAGCATGTCCCAGAAAATCCAAGCAACTCAAACTGCAGTTCTGGTCGGTGACCGTGAGCAAGGTACGATGCTCGCTGCACTTCGCCACTACCAGGAGTTTCTCCGGAGTGGTGCGTCTGCAGCCCCCGGCCTGCTTGATATCGCAAGCAACGCCGGTCAGCTCACCCCTCTGTCAACCCAAGAGATCGAAGTGCTGTGCGAGAAGGTTAATTTCGGGTCGACCGTCAAGGAGCTCGAATCGTTCGTCGCCAACGCAAAAGCTAAGTGACGGGTGGCGGTATGCATCCCATCATCGAAGCCTCGCGATTGATGAAAGGCGCCCAGATCACCCGCAAAGCAGCAGTTCATGCCAATGGGGGCACCATCTTCCTCTGGGAGCTATCAACCGGAGACACGCTGGAAACCATTCGTTCAACGCATGGCTTCTGTTCAACCGCGTTGAAGGCCATCCCCTTTATCGAACGCGTCAATTACTACAGCGCCATGCGCGGCACCAAGGTAACGGGTAGCTACCAGCTACACGCTTAAAAACGCTCCATCCAACCCGGCCAAGCGCCGGGTTTTTTCTTGTGGATTTACGCGGGCATGAAACGCATCTCCCTAGGCAAGTTCAACGCCTGATGGCGGCACGGTGCCCCGGCACCTCACATGTATGGAGCAGGCGATGGCCACTCTCACCGCAGTTCAAGCACGCAACAAGATTCAGGATCACCTGTTGAAGGGGGCGGGTATCTACGCCTACCACCCGCAGCTGGGTGAGCGCTACTTCAAAGCCCGTGTGTGTGACGGGAAGTTAGAGGTTTACAACGGCTACAGCTGGTTCGAGGTGCCTCGCGGTACGAAGTTCAACAACGGCAATGGTTCGGCGGGTGACTTGTTCACCTATTGATCTGCCAGCAAAAAACGCCTTTCAGGAGATACACATGAGCACCCGCACCCCTGTCGCAAAACTGGGCAAGACCATCAACGCCGCTTCAGTCGAATTCAAGGTAGGCCGCACCGTTTACCAGGTTGACGTACCTGCCGGCACCAAATGCTGTTACCTCGTAGGGGGGAGCAATGGTGGTCGCTGGGTCGTAGATGATCTGTCGTTCCTCAACCCCAACTCGACGCTGTATCACGATGCCGAGCACTACGGCATTCCAGTTCCGGCAGACAACGTAACGGAGGCACCTCGGCGCACGTAGTCGGCCGAGTTCTTGCGACTCACCAGCACAGCTTAACTGCTACACCGACACCCTCGAACCAATGGTTCGAGGGTTTTTTTATGCCGCCGACTGGGTCCGGGAACCGGGCGCAGGATGTAGCAGTCCACCCGTCGAGGGCGTTTCGCTTTCGAGGCCCCCTCCAGAGGCGAGTTCTGGCGCTAGAGGCAGCTGGCAATCACCACACACCAGGTTGTACTGGTCACCACCAAGGACAGATTTTTTGCAGCCCGCGCACGTGTATTTCGTTCGTGCCCAGGCTTGTTTTCTCGCACCTCGGCGCCCGCCGCCCGGACCGACCGCTGCAGCGAGTGTGATATCCAGACCTTGATCGAGCAGCTCACGAATGAGGAGACTCATTCCCCCGTTCTCAACCAGGTAGTGCGACACCTTTTGCCCGGTCATTCGACCACCCGGCAGACCGGTACTGGACGGTTGCAGGCCGATTTCAACCATCTTATCGGCCCAGACCTGGTCGTGATATGCCCGCCGCGGGGGCTGCCCGGCATGCTGGCGATACTGATGACAGGCTTGATGCGCCAGCGATTCGATCATCTTGCTGCTCGATAGGTGCGCCCCAATAGCGATCAGGTCGAGGGCCGGGCAGAACTCACCACTCGGAAGAGCGCCAGGCCGATAGTGGCCATCGGATCCTAGCCGTGTCGAAAATCTGATTTCACAGCCAGGCAATGCCCCAGAAAAGAAGCGCTCGTTGATGACGCGATAGGCCTGGTGCAGCTGCTGCAACGGGTGAGATGGCGGCTGTACGGTTTCCATAACTCTCATTTAATACTGGCTGCGTATAGTCACGCGTTGACGGTATTGTTAGTATATGTTCACACGTACACATAATCTATCTGCATCATTTCCAATTCTGAGGTTGACGATGAAAAAGCTCGCTGTTGCTATCGCTCTCGCCAGTTGCTCGCTGGCTGCATTCGCCCAGGCCCCTGCGCCCGCAGCAGAGGCGGCTCAGGCCCCTGCAGCAGCCGCTCCAGCAGCAGCCGCTCCAGCAGCAGTTGCAGCGCCAGCAGCTGCCGCTGACATCGAGATCATGACCGTGATCAACACGCTCAAGAGCAAATACCCCTCCACCAACTTCACCAACGTGG
>NZ_BCBH01000065.1:0-8532 GCF_001320525.1 Pseudomonas sp. NBRC 111131
AGTGGCAAGCGCTACGACCGCTTCCGCGACAGGGTGATGTTCCCGATCCGCGACAGCCGCGGGCGCATCATCGCCTTCGGCGGCCGCGTGCTGGGCGACGACAAGCCCAAGTACCTCAACTCCCCTGAGACCCCGGTGTTCCACAAGGGCCAGGAGCTCTATGGGCTGTATGAGGCACGCAAGCACAACCGCAACCTCGACGAGATCATCGTCGTCGAGGGCTACATGGACGTCATCGCCCTGGCCCAGCAGGGCCTGCGCAATGCGGTGGCCACACTTGGCACCGCCACCAGCGAAGAGCACCTCAAGCGCCTGTTCCGCGTGGTGCCAAGCGTGCTGTTCTGTTTCGACGGCGACCAGGCCGGGCGCAAGGCGGCCTGGCGCGCCCTGGAGTCGACCCTGTCGGCACTGCAGGACGGGCGTCGTGCGCGCTTCCTGTTCCTGCCCGAAGGCGAGGACCCGGACAGCCTGGTGCGGGCCGAAGGCACCGATGCCTTCATGGCCCGCATCAACCAGCACGCCCAGCCGCTGGCCGACTATTTCTTCGAGCAATTGAGCGCCGAAGCCGATCCGCGATCCCTGGAAGGCAAGGCGCACATGGCGACCCTGGCTGCACCGTTGATCGAAAAGATCCCCGGCGCCAACCTGCGCCAACTGATGCGCAATCGCCTGAAAGAAATCACCGGCCTGGACCCGCAACAGGTCGAACAGTTGGCCCAGCACGCGCCGGCCGCCAGCAGCGTGCCGGACTACGACCCTGGTTTCGACTACGATGCCATGGCCAGCTACACCCCGGACTACGGCGACATGCCGCAGCACGACTACGCACCGCAGCAGCAAGAACAGCCGTGGAAGCCGAACAAGGGTGGCAGCAAGAATCCGTGGAGCGACAAGCCCTGGGACAAGAACCGCAAGGGTGGCAAGCCGTGGCAGCAACGCGACGAGGCACCGCCGCGCACGCCGGCACCGGTGGAACCGCCTACCCTGGCAGCCCTGCGCACCCTGCTGCACCACCCCTTGCTGGCCGGCAAGGTGGAAGACGCCAGCCACTTCGCCGACGAAGAACACCTCTACAGCCAGTTGCTGGTGGCCTTGATCGAAGCCGCGCAGAAAAATCCTGGGCTAAGCTCAATGCAGTTGATTGCACGCTGGCACGGTACCGAACAGGGCCGCCTGCTGCGGGCCCTGGCGGAAAAGGAATGGCTGATCGTGGCCGACAACCTTGAACAACAGTTTTTCGACACTATAACTAGCTTGTCCGCCCGCCAACGCGAGCGCAGCCTGGAACATCTGCTCAGGAAAGCACGTCAAAGCGAGTTGAGCAGCGAGGAAAAATCTCAGCTTCTCGCCCTGCTGAGCCGGAATGTTCCCGCACAAACGCCGACCTCATCTGGCGCGTGAGGCCCATGCTCGGGTATAATCCTCGGCTTGTTTTTTGCCCGCCAAGACCTTCAGTGGATAGGGTGTTATGTCCGGAAAAGCGCAACAGCAGTCTCGTATCAAAGAGTTGATCACCCGCGGTCGTGAGCAGGGCTACCTGACTTACGCGGAGGTCAACGACCACCTGCCTGAGGATATTTCAGATCCGGAACAGGTGGAAGACATCATCCGCATGATCAACGACATGGGGATCAACGTATTCGAGAGTGCTCCGGATGCGGATGCCCTTCTGTTGGCGGAAGCCGACACCGACGAAGCCGCGGCCGAAGAAGCCGCTGCAGCGTTGGCGGCAGTTGAAACCGATATCGGCCGCACGACCGACCCGGTGCGCATGTACATGCGCGAAATGGGTACTGTCGAGCTGCTGACCCGCGAAGGCGAAATCGAAATCGCCAAGCGTATCGAGGAAGGCATTCGTGAAGTGATGGGCGCTATTGCCCACTTCCCGGGCACTGTCGACTACATCCTCGGCGAATACGACCGTGTCACCACCGAAGGTGGCCGTCTGTCGGATGTTCTCAGCGGTTACATCGACCCTGACGACAACATCGCCGCCCCGACCGAAGAAGTGCCGATTCCTGGCGCCAAGGCCGCGGCGACGAAAGAAGAGTCCGACGACGAAGAGGAAAGCGAAGAAAGCAGCGATGACGAGGAAGAGGCCGAAAGTGGCCCGGACCCAGTCGTTGCAGCCCAGCGTTTCGGTGCGGTTTCGGACCAGCTCGCCATCACCCTCAAGGTGCTGAAAAAGCATGGCCGCAACCATGCCGAGAGCATCGGTGCGATGCAGGCCCTGGCTGATCTGTTCATGCCGATCAAGCTGGTGCCCAAGCAGTTCGACGTCCTGGTAGAACGTGTACGTGATGCCCTGAGCCGCCTGCGTCAGCAAGAGCGCGCGATCATGCAACTGTGCGTGCGTGATGCACGTATGCCGCGCGCCGACTTCCTGCGCCTGTTCCCGAGCAACGAAACCGACCAGACCTGGAGCGGTGACCTGGCCAAGCGCAACACCAAGTGGGCCGCGGCCCTGGGTGAAAAGGACGCTGCCATCGTCGCCTGCCAGCAGAAGCTGATCGACCTCGAGACCGAGACTGGCCTGACCGTCGCCGAGATCAAGGAAATCAACCGTCGCATGTCCATCGGTGAGGCCAAGGCCCGCCGCGCCAAGAAAGAAATGGTCGAGGCGAACCTGCGTCTGGTGATCTCCATCGCCAAGAAGTACACCAACCGTGGCCTGCAGTTCCTCGACCTGATCCAGGAAGGCAACATCGGTTTGATGAAGGCGGTGGACAAGTTCGAATACCGTCGTGGCTACAAGTTCTCGACCTACGCCACTTGGTGGATCCGTCAGGCCATCACCCGTTCGATCGCCGACCAGGCGCGCACCATCCGTATTCCGGTGCACATGATCGAGACGATCAACAAGCTCAACCGTATTTCCCGCCAGATGCTGCAGGAAATGGGTCGCGAACCGACCCCGGAAGAGCTCGGCGAACGTATGGAGATGCCTGAGGACAAGATCCGCAAGGTGCTGAAGATCGCCAAAGAACCGATCTCCATGGAAACCCCGATCGGTGACGATGAAGATTCGCACCTGGGTGACTTCATCGAGGACTCGACCATGCAGTCCCCGATTGACGTGGCCACGGTCGAAAGCCTCAAGGAAGCGACCCGCGACGTGCTCTCGGGCCTGACCGCACGCGAAGCCAAAGTGCTGCGCATGCGTTTCGGCATCGACATGAACACCGACCACACCCTCGAAGAGGTAGGTAAGCAGTTCGACGTGACCCGCGAGCGGATCCGTCAGATCGAAGCGAAGGCGTTGCGCAAATTGCGCCACCCGACTCGCAGCGAACACCTGCGATCCTTCCTCGACGAGTGATGACAAACCCCGGCCCAGGCCGGGGTTTTTCTTATGTGACTAAAGGTCATGGCAAGTAGCTACACCGTGCCCTGAATGCCCGTCTACACTCGATTCAGATCACCTGAATGCGAGGCTGCTATGCCGCCGATGCCGGCCATTCTGTTGTTGCTCCTGATCCTTTGGAACACGACGGCCGGCGCCCTGACCCTGACAGACGAGGAAAAAACCTGGCTCACTGCCCACCCGCAGTTGAAGCTGGGCGTCGACGCCTCTTGGCCACCGTTCGAGTTTCGTGACCAGGAGGGCCGGTACCAGGGATTGGCCGCCGATTACATCGCCTTGCTCCAGCAACGGCTGGATGTGGTACTAAAACCGATCGAGCCCAGCAGCTGGACCGAGGTACTTCAACAGGCGCGCGAAAGCCGCATCGACCTGCTCCCCGGCATCATGTCGACGCCAGAACGTCAAGAATACCTGGCGTTCACCCGCCCTTACCTGGACTTCCCGATTGTCATCCTCGCCCATGATGGTGGCCCGCAGCCGCGCACCCTCAAGGACCTGTACGGCCTGAAAATCGCCGTTGTGGAAAACTACGCACCCCACGAGTTGCTGCGTACCCACCACCCTGACCTCAACCTGGTCGCCATGCCCAATGTCAGTTCCACCTTGCAGGCGCTGGCAACCGATGAAGTGGACGCCGTCGTCGGCGACCTCGCCTCGAGCATCTGGAGCCTGCGCCAGCTCAAGCTCGATGGCCTGTATGTCAGCGGTGAAACGCCCTATCGCTACCAGTTGGCAATGGCTGCGCCGCGTGACAAGAAGATCCTGGTCGGCATCCTCGACAAGGTCATGGCAGACATGTCCAGTGACGAGATCAGCCAGATTCAGCAGCGCTGGGTCGGCAATGTGGTAGATCAACGCTCGTTCTGGCACGACATGCTGATGTATGGCCTGCCCGCTGTGCTGCTGTTGGTCGCCATCCTGGCCGTGGTGATCCGCATCAACCGCCGGCTGAGCTCGGAAATTTCCAGGCGCATTGCCCTGGAACAGGAACTGCGCAGCAGTGAATACCACTACCGTGGCCTGATCGAAAGCCTGTCGGCAATTGCCTGGGAGGCCGACGCCAACGATTTCACCTACAGCTATGTTTCGCCCCACGCCGAGGACCTGCTCGGCTACCCCCTGCACGACTGGCTCAAACCGGGCTTCTGGCGCAGCATCCTGCACCCTGAGGACGCGCTATGGGCACAGGCCTACTGCGAAAGCGAAACGGCCGCCGGCCGCGACCACAGCCTGGACTACCGGGTGATCTGCGCTGATGGCCAGGCACTGTGGGTGCGCAACATCGTCAGCATGATCGAGCACGGCCACCGGCCGGTAATGCGGGGGCTGATGATCGACATCAGCGAAACCAAGCACACCGAAGACGCCCTGCGTCTGTCGGAGCAAAAGTTCGCCTCGGTGTTCCAGCAATGCCCCGATATCCTGCTGATCGCCCGCCACAGCGATGGCTGTCTGCTGGAGGTGAACGAAGCCTTCGAAGAGCAGATTGGCATGAGCCCCGGCCAGGTCATCGGCCGCACGGCAACCGAGCTGAACCTCTGGGGGGTGCAGGGCGCTGGCCCGTTGCTGCTCGAGCGCCTGCACCAAGGCGGTATCCGCAACCTGGAAATGAGCTTCCGGCGCAGCAACGGCCAACTGTTCACGGGCCTGACGTCGGCCGAAACCTTCGAGCTGGACGGCACTCTGGCCTTCGTCGTGGCAGTGCGCGACATCAGCCAGCTGAAGGAAACCCAGCAGCAACTGCAAACCTCTGAAGAGAAGTTCGCCAAAGCCTTCCATGCCTCGCCCGACGGCCTGCTGCTATCGCGCCAGAGTGATGGCCTGCTGATCGAAATCAACGAAGGTTTTTGCCGCCTGACCGGCTATGACCTCAACCCCTCCATCGACCAGACCTCGTTCGACCTGGGAATCTGGGTTGACCTCAACGAACGCAAGCGCCTGATCGACCAGCTCGCCCGCGATGGCTTCGTGCGCGACTTCAGTTGCCACATCCGCCGCAGCGATGGGCAGATTCGCCTGTGCGAACTGTCCACACGGCCGCTGCCCATCGGGGGGGTCGACTGCATGCTGACCATCGCCCGCGACATCACCGAACGCCACATGATGCAGGAGAAACTGCAGCTGGCTGCCACGGTGTTCGAGAACACTGCCGAAGGCGTGCTGATTACCGACATCGACCAGCGCATCAGCGCGGTCAACCGCGCCTTCAGTGAAATCACCGGTTACAGCGAGATCGAAGCCCTTGGCCAAACGCCCCGTCTGCTTGCCTCAGGCCAGCACGACAGCGCCTTCTATGCCGCCATGTGGCATCAGCTTACTGCCGAGGGCCATTGGCAAGGCGAAATCTACAACAAGCGCAAGAACGGGGAAATCTACCCTGGCTGGCTGACTATCAGCGCCGTACGCAACAATGAGCACGACATCACCCATTTTGTCGCCGTGTTCGCCGACATCTCCAGCCTCAAGCACGCCCAGGCCAAGCTTGATTACCAGGCCCACCACGACCCGCTCACCGGCCTGCCCAACCGCGCCCTGTTCGAGAACCGCTTGCAAGCGGTGCTCACCTGCGCGCAGATTTCCAACCGCCAGGGCGCCGTGCTGTTCCTGGATCTGGACCGCTTCAAGCACATCAACGACAGCCTCGGCCACCCGGTGGGCGACTTGCTGCTCAAGGGCATCGCCCAACGCCTCAAGGAGCAGGTACGCGATGTCGACACCGTGGCACGCCTGGGCGGTGACGAGTTCATCATCCTGCTGCCTGGCCTGCACAAGCCCAGCGATGCCAGCGCCATCGCCAACAAGCTGCTGGCGTGCTTCGGTGCCCCGTTCCAGGCGGGCGAGCACGAGTTCTTTACCAGTGCCAGTATCGGCATCAGCCTTTATCCACAGGACGGTAGCGACGTTGCCACACTGATTCGCAACGCCGACGCGGCCATGTACCGTTCCAAGGCCAAAGGCCGTAACCGCGTCGAGGCCTACACCCGCGATCTCACCGCCCAGGCCAGCGAACGCATCGCCCTGGAGCATGAATTGCGTCGCGCCATCGAGCGCAATGAAATGAGCCTGAGCTACCAGCCCAAGTTCAGCCTCAAGACCCAGACCCTGGTAGGCGCAGAGGCACTGATCCGCTGGAGCCACCCGACGTTCGGCGAGGTCCCGCCCGAGCACTTCATTCACCTGGCCGAGGAGAACGGCACCATCCTCCAGCTCGGCGATTGGGTACTGGAGCAAGCGTGCAGGCAGATGCACCACTGGAAGATGGAGTACCAGGCCTTCGGCCCGCTGTCGATCAACCTTGCCGGCGCCCAACTGCGCCACCACGGCCTGGCAAAACGCATCGAACAGTTGCTCAGGACGTACCAGCTCAAGGCCGGCGACCTGCAGCTGGAGATCACCGAAAACTTCATCATGAGCCAGGCCGAAGAAGCGCTGGCCGTGCTGCACCAACTCAAGCAACTGGGGTGCAACTGGCGATCGACGACTTCGGCACCGGCTACTCGTCGCTCAGTTACCTCAAACGCCTGCCGCTGGACATCCTCAAGATCGACAAATCGTTCATCCGCGGGTTGCCCGACGACCCCCACGATGCGGCCATCGCCCGCGCAATCATTGCACTTGGGCGCAGCATGCAACTGACCATCATCGCCGAAGGGGTGGAGAACCAGGCACAGGAGCGCTTCCTGGCTGCCGAAGGGTGCGAGCAGATCCAAGGTTACATCGTCAGCCTGCCGCTTCCGCCTGACGAATTCGCGGCGACGTTTCTTCGCATAGCACTAACTGATCTTTCGGATGGCACGGTTTCAAAACCCTCGTTATAATCCGGGCACTTACTGAGGGCCTATAGCTCAGTTGGTTAGAGCAGAGGACTCATAATCCTTTGGTCCACGGTTCGAGTCCGTGTGGGCCCACCAACCTTGAAGCCGCGTACTACGCGGCTTTCGGCTTTTTGGGTTTGTGGTAGCCGGATCAGTCCTATGGTCCGAAGGTACAAAATAGGTACAGTGCGGCTTCGCTTGCACGCCTTTGGAGTCCTTCAGATGGCCACAATCGTCAAAACCCCTGCCGGCACTTGGAAGGCCGTCATCCGTAAGACCGGATGGCCGACCAACGCCAAAACCTTCCGCACCAAACGCGACGCCGAGGATTGGTCGCGGCGCACCGAAGATGAAATGGTGCGGGGTGTCTATATCCAGCGCAGCGGGTCCGAGCGACTGACACTCGAAAATGCGCTACAGCGATATCTGCGCGAAGTCAGCCCTACCAAGAAGCCCACCACGCAGAAGGCCGAGGCGACCAAGGCTCAGCAGCTGATCCAGCACCTGGGAAAGTATTCGCTTGCAGCTCTGTCATCCGAGGTGATCGCCAACTATCGCGATACACGTCTGGGCTCGCTGACCAACCGCGGCCAACCCACGAGTAATAACACTGTGCGGCTGGAGCTTGCCCTGCTCAGCCACCTGTTCACAGTCGCAATTCAGGAGTGGGGACTTGGCCTCACCTTTAACCCCGTGCTCAACATTCGAAAACCGAGCCCCGGTGAAGGTCGTAACAGGCGCCTGATGGCTGATGAGGAAAAGCGCCTTATGGCCGCTGTGGGCAAGCACAGCAATCCAATGCTGGGCTGGATCGTCCAGATAGCCTTGGCAACGGGTATGCGAGCATCAGAGATCGCAGGCCTGCGGCGATCACAGGTGGATGTCCAAAAACGGATCGTCCGGCTGTCGGATACAAAAAATGATAGTGCTCGCACGGTTCCGTTGACGAAGCTCGCTACCGAGGTTTTCCGCGTCGCCTTGGCGAATCCCGTGCGGCCAATTGACTGCGATCTGGTTTTTTTCGGTGAGCCCGGGCGTGATGGAAAGCGTCGCCCCTATGCGTTCACCAAGATCTGGGCCGCCATCAAGAAAAAGGCTGGCGTGCCGGACTTCCGTTTTCACGATCTGCGGCACGAAGCCGTGAGTAGACTGGTTGAGGGCGGCCTTTCAGATCAAGAAGTCTCGGCAATCAGCGGGCATAAATCGATGCAGATGCTCAAGCGTTATACTCACTTAAGAGCAGAGGATCTTGTATATAAGCTCGACCGCCTCGAAAAGATATAACAGGGTTATTGTTTTCCAGCTTGTTGTCAGTTTGTTTTCTTTTTGTTGTCGCCTTGTTTTCCAATACGT
>NZ_BCBH01000066.1:0-8301 GCF_001320525.1 Pseudomonas sp. NBRC 111131
CATCATCCCCATCGACCCGCGGCAGACGGACTACGAGAACACCCTGAACTACGCCTACGACGACCACCACATGCGTACCCTGCGCGTGCAGCGGCTGGTCGGTGGCGAATCGATTTCCACCAGCCCGCAGCCGCGCACCGTGCGCAGCCTCTCGCGCATCCGCGTGCTGGGCGACGACGGCGTCACCGTGACCGTGCGGGCCGCACAGAACCTGCGCGAGTTCCGCAAGGAAAGCCTCAAGCACTACACCGCCGACCTGACCTACACCCTGGTACGCCGCGAGGGGGGCTTCCAGCTCCAGCGCAAGGTCATCAGCCTGATCAACAGCGACGATACCCTTGCCGGTATCGGCTACATCCTCTGAGGCCATGACCATGAGCGAACCCTTGCTCGACGTCATCGTGCAGGCCCGCCAGGTGCAAGGGGGCGACGTGGTCGTCCTCGAGCTGGCCGCCGTCGACGGCCAGGCCTTGCCGCGCTTTGCCGCTGGTGCCCATGTCGACCTGCACCTGGCGCCCGACCTGGTGCGCCAGTATTCGTTGTGTGGCGACCCTGCACAGGCCAACGTGTATCGCCTTGGCGTGCTCAAGGATAGTCAGTCCCGCGGCGGTTCGGCGGCGGTGTATACGCAATTGCAACCTGGCACGCCGATGCGCATCAGTGCGCCGCGCAACCTGTTCCCACTGGCCGCCGATGCTACACACTCGATCTTGTTGGGCGGTGGCATCGGCATTACCCCCATGATTGCCATGGCCCATGCCCTGCACGCACAGGGCCAACCCTTCGAGCTGCACTACCGTGGCCGCTCGCGCAGCCGTTGTGCCTTCGTCGAGGAGCTGCTAGCCGCACCGTTTGCCGCCAGCGTGTTCACCCATTTCAGCGATGAAGGCGCAGAGCAACAGCTCGACCTTGCTCAGGTACTGGGCCGAGCAACCCCCGGCGTGCATCTGTACACCTGCGGCCCAGCGGGCTTCATGGACTGGGTGATCGAAGCCGCGCGCGAGCAAGGTTACGACGCGCAGCACATCCACCACGAATACTTCCAGGCCGAGGTCGACACTCAGGGCGAGCGGTTCGAGGTGGTCGCTGCACGCAGTGGCAAGACCGTGCAGGTGCAAGAAGGCCAGACCCTGATCGCTGCCCTGCGCGACGTGGGCATCAAGGTCGATGTGTCATGCGAGCAAGGTGTGTGTGGCACCTGCCTGTGCGATGTCCTTGAAGGTGAAGCCGATCACCGTGACCACTACCTGACCGATGAGGAGAAACAAAGCAACGAACAAATCGTGCTGTGCTGTTCCCGGGCGCGCGGCAAGCGCCTGGTGCTGGATATCTAGAACAACAAAAAACAATACGTGACAGGCAAGCGGGCGCCAGACCTGCCCTCTTCTGCCCCAGTTTTTCAACTGCCCAGAACTTGTACTGATCACACTTCCAGGAAAACCCCATGGAACTCAAATGGCCGTTGCGTGCGACATCGTTTTGCCTGTGTGTTGGTTCCGTCCTACCCCTTACGTGCTTGGGCGACGTGGTCGATGACAGCCACCTCTCGCTGAATTTCAGAAACCTCTACCTGAACCGCAACTTCACCAATTCCAGCGCGCCGGTGTCCAAGGTCGGCAACTGGTCCCAAGGCTTCGACCTGCAGTTCGAGTCCGGCTATACCGATACCCCGCTGGCCGTTGGCTTCGAGCTCAACGGGCAATACGCGCTGCGCCTGGACTCCACCGGCAACGATGGCTCGCTGCCCTACAGCCGGCATCGCCAGCAGGCGGCAGACGACTACAGCCGGGGCGGCGCGACCCTCAAGCTCAAATACGCCAAGACCCTGGTGAAGATCGGTGATCAGAAGCCGTTCTACCCGGTTGCCTCCAACGACCCCAGCCGCCAGCTGGACACCGTGTACCAGGGCGCAGTGGTGGAATCGCGCGACATCGACAACCTGACCCTGGTGGGCGGGCGCTTCTGGTCGATCGTCACCCGCGAATCGTCCAACCATGAGCGCCTCTACCGTTACGGCACCAGCGACAGCCAGGACAGCGACGGCCTGGACTTCGTCGGTGCCACCTATGCGCTGACGCCGGATCTGCAAGGCAGTTACTTCCATGGTGTGCTAAACGATGTCTACAAGCAGGACTACGGCGGTATCAAACATACCTTGACGTTCGCCGACGGCTACCAGCTGAAAACCGATGTGGGCTATTTCAACAACCGCGAGGACGGGGCCGCCCGCAGCGGCGCGGTGGACAACCGCGCTTACTTCGGCCTGATGACTTTGGAAAAGAGCGGCCACATGGTCGGCGTGAGTTACCAGCGCATGACCGGTGACACGGTGTTCCCCACCCTCAACGGCTACGTGCCGCAACTGTGGCTGCCGAACTGGGCGAGCCTGCCGTTCATCCGCCCCGACGAGCGCAGCTGGTCGGTCCGCTATGGCTACAACTTCGCCGCCATGGGCCTGCCCGGGCTCAAGCTGTTCACCCGCTACATCAAGGGTACTGACATCGACCGCGGGCCGGGCCTTGCACGCGACAGGGAAAGCGAACGCGACATCATGCTGACCTACGTGATCCAGAGCGGCCCGCTCAAGGACCTCTCCTTCGACCTGAAGAACATGCGTACCCAGCAAACCTACGGCAATGACTACAACGAGTACCGCCTGATCACTTCCTACACCTGGAAGTTCTGGTGAACGGCCCGCATGGAGATGGCTCATGAGCAACCTCAACACCAGCATCACCCGTGACACCGACCCGCGCACCATGCGCCGCATCGTCATCGCCTCGGTACTGGGCAATGCCCTGGAATGGTATGACTTCTTCCTCTACGGCACGGCAGCGGCGCTGATCTTCGCACCGCTGTTCTTCCCCGCCGGCACCGACCCGGTGCTGGGCACCATGGCGTCGTTCGCCGGCTTTGCCGTGGGCTTTCTGGCGCGCCCGCTGGGTGGCCTGATCTTTGGCCACATCGGCGACAAGGCCGGGCGCAAGAAGGCGCTGGTGATGACCCTGGCGATCATGGGCGCGGCCACCTTCGCCATGGGCCTGCTGCCCACCTTCGAGCAAGCCGACTACCTGGCCCCGGCGTGCCTGGTGATCCTGCGCGTCTTGCAGGGGGTGGCTTCAGGGGGCGAATGGGGCGGTGGTGTCCTGCTGCTCAGCGAGAATGCGCCCAAAGAACGGGTCGGCTTCTATGCCGCCTGGAGCCAGCTGGGCGTGTCGGGTGGGTTCGTGCTGTCTGCCGCAGCCTTCTACCTGGTGCAGATGCTGCCCCATGAAGACATGATGAGCTGGGGTTGGCGCGTACCGTTCCTGGCCAGCATCCTGATCTTCGGCGTGGGTGTGTATATCCGACGGCGGCTGCCAGAGAGCAAGGCGTTCGTTGCCGAACAGGCGCAGCAAGACGCCCCCGAGCACCTGCCGGCGATGGAGGTGCTGCGCAAGCACCCCAAGGCGGTATTGCAGGCCATGGGCATCCGCATTGCCGAAAACGGCAGCGCTTACCTGTTCCTTGCCTTCACCATCGCCTACGCCAAGTTCACCGGGCTCGACACCCAGCTGGTGCTGGCCAGCGTGATGGTGGCGATGATCGTCGAGGCCGGCACCATCGTGTTCTGGGGTTGGCTGTCGGACATCATTGGCCGGCGGGTGGTGTATGCCATCGGCTCGGTCGGCTTGATGGTGCTGGCCTTCCCGTTCTTCTGGATGCTCGACACCCACTCCCCTGTGTGGGTGTACCTGGCCGCGTTGCTGGGCATGGCGTTCTGTCATGGCGCGATGATCGGCACCCAACCCGCGCTGATGGGTGAGTTGTTCCCCGCCAAAGTGCGCTACTCGGGGCTGGCCATGGGCCACGAAATCGCGTCGATCTTCTCCGGCGGCCTGGCACCGCTGGCGGCGACGGCGCTGTTCAGCGTGTACAAGGACGCCTGGCCGGTGTCGGTGATGCTGGTGGTGATGGGGGCAATTACCACGCTGGCGGTGTTGTCCATCAAACCTTCCCGGCAGTGACCTGCCCGCGCTGAGCATCGAGCAGCCACGTTTTTGCCTGGGCCTTTCCGTGCGGGGAGGGTCCGGGCTTTTTATTGCATCAGAGGAAAACACCCATGTCCGACCGCTACGAACTGCTGCGTTTCACCCTTCGCGTACGTACCCCCGCCATGGCCCTTCCCCGCCTGCAAAAGGCCTTGCACGAGGCGGGTGAAGGCGTTGAGCTGATCGGCTGCTGGCTATCGGAGATCGGCCCGCAGAACACCATCGCCGTGCTGCGCCGTTTCAGTAGCGCCGAGGCCCAGGCCGCCGAACGTGAACGGGTGCTGCTTTGCACAGACGCCTTTGCCATTGGCGAATTGGTTCTCGAACAGCACATGGACGACTACCGCCTGTTCCCGTTCCTGAAACCGCTGTCTGCCGGTAAGCACGGGCCGTTTTACGAGCTGCGCGAGTACGACCTGGTCACCAGCGGCCTGGAACCGACCCTGGCCGGCTGGCGCAAGGCTGTGGGGCCACGCACCGAGCCTGACTACTCCCAGGTGTACGCGGCGTTCTATGCCACCAGTGGCCGTGTACCGCGGTATTTGCATATCTGGCCCTATGCAAGCCTTGAACAACGCCTGGACGTGCGCACCCGCGCCGTGCGCGACGGGGTCTGGCCGCCGGAGAACTCGGCGCCGCAGTTGCAGAAGATGCAATCGGGGGTGTACTTGCCTGCCGCGTTTTCACCGCTGAGCTGACCCTGCCGTTGCCTGGCCAGCAAGGAGGTCAACCGCAATGTCGAGGCGGTACGCGATGTCACCGCCTCGTTGTCTGGTCAGGCCGAGCGCGCTGCAGGGATCAGCCAGCAACTCAATGCCCTGGCATCAGAGCAGCAAGGGTTGATCCAGCGCTTCAAGGCCTGAAGCAAAACGCGGCGCCAGGTTGGCCTGGCGCAAGCGCTGGACCAGTTCGACCAACCGCCCCTGACGATACGCAGCCACATCCAGCTCCCGGTAATCGTAGAAACCCACCCCATCACGCAGCCCGTTACGGCCCGCTGCCATGTTGTCCAGCACCGACTGCGGCGCCTGGTAACGCTCACCCAGCTGGCTGCCGAGGTACGCCGAGGCGTGGTACAGGATGTCGCCCCCACCCCAGTCGATGAACTCCAGCAAGCCCAGCACCGAAAAGCGCAGGCCGAACCCAGTGCGCACCGCCTGGTCGATCTGCTCGGCGCTGGCCACGCCCTCCTCGACCATGCGCACGGCCTCATTCATCACCAACGCCTGCAGGCGTGGCACGATAAAGCCAGGTGTGGCGCTACACACCACGGGTGCCTTGCCGATGCCCCGCAACACCGCCAGCAGCTCGGCAACCACCGCCTCGCTGGTTTGCGCACTGCGCGAAAGCTCCACCAGAGGCATCAGGTGCGCGGGGTTGAGCCAGTGCGCATTGAGCATGCGCTGTGGCGCCGACACCATCCCGGCCAGCTCTGTGACCAGGAATGTCGAGGTGGTCGAGGCAATGACAGTGTCTGCGGCCACGTGGCGGTCGATCCAGGCCAAGGCCTCGCGCTTGGCTGTCAGCACTTCCGGCACGGCCTCGAACACCAACCGGCAACGGCCCAGCGCCGGTCCGCCTTCGACCCGTGGGACCAGGCCTATCCGTGCCAGCGTCTGAGCGGCCTGCTGCGTGCCGATCAGTTCGAGGGCGACCAGGCTGTCCACCTGGGCGACGAGGTTGCACCACAGCGCCTCGAAATAGGTCGCCTGGGCCTGCGCCTCGCGCGCCTTCAAGTCGATCAGGCTCACCTGCCACCCGGCCTGTGCGAAGGCCAGGGCTATGCCCTCGCCCATGCGCCCGGCACCGATGACCGCGACGTGCCCCAGTGGCCCACTCATGCGGGTACCCCGTCCTGCAAAAGGGCCGCCATCTGTGCCCGGTCGAGCCCTGCGACGCCCAGGTTTTCCAAGGTGCGGCCTTCGCTGTACAGGTCGCGGCCAGTCACCGCCGACGCCAACGCCAGCAGGCCTTCGGCCACGGGTGTAGGCACACCGGCCCAACGCCCGACCGATATCAGCAAAGACAACCCCAGGCGGGTGTCTTCGAGCATGTAGCGGTGTTGCTGCAGGTCGATGTTCTCGCGCCAGTCACCGCTGTCGGTGAGTTTGCCGTGGGCGCCGCGGCCATACATCCACTCATCGCCTTGGTCGCTGTGGTAGTGGTCGGCCAACGGGAAATGCGGCGCCGGGTAGCCGAGCGCTTCTCGCACCCGCATGCGTTCGCCATCGAGCTGATGGGTGACCCGGCGAATCGACGGTTGGGTCCCTTCGTTGTGGATGTCCCAGGACGCGAAGTGCTCCAGCGGCCCGGCATTCATCAGGATCAGCGGCGGGTGAATGATCGGGCCGGCGTTCATCAGCGCACCGCTCAAGGCGTCCTCGATGGGCTCCACGCTGGGGTAGGCCTGGCGCAAAACGGCGAACGCCTGCGCTGACAAGCGACTGGGCAATACACCTGTGGGCAGGCGGGTGGCATAGGCGCTGATCACCAGTTGATCTGCCCCATGCTTGCGCACCAGGTAAGGCAAGGTGCCGGTTTCCGCGAACGCCACCTGGGCGGGGTTGCCGCTGTCGCGCAGGGCCTTGGCAAACACCCAGGTGCCGAACGTGCCCGGCGGCAAGAACACCACCTGGCCATCGTTCAGCAAAGGTGCAACCTGCGCCGCCAGCGCCTGATGGCTGGTGGCCGGCAACGGGATGACCACCAGGTCGGCGCCTTCCAGCGCCTGGGCCAGGTCGCCGACCAGTTGCAACCGGTCACCCAGGGCAACCTGCCGGGTACCACGGTAGTCGCGCACCGTGAGGCTGCCGATGGCTTGCAGCGCCTGCAAGGCTGCCTGGTCGCGCCGCCACAGGCGGGTAAAGTGGCCGCGCTCAGCCATGTCGACAGCCGCCGCGTAGCAGCCGTGGCCGCCGCCAAGAATAGTGACCTGCATAGGTATGACTCCGCGTGTTGAGGTAGGCCGATGCTAGCCAGCGCACGCGTCGCCGACGCTCCCGATCACGCAGGCAGGCTACCGATTACGCAACCTTTCACCGCTTGAGCGTGGCGCATGGCAGGCAGCCGAAGCGTTGCCGATAGTGCTGGGTGAAATGCCCAGGGCTGTGGATGCCAAAGCGCAACAGCACGTCGGTCACACTACCCTCGCCGCGCTGCAGCGCCTGGTGCACCGCGAGCAGGCGCCGGTCGCGAATGTAGGCGACTGGCGTCTGCCCCAGGAACTGACGAAAGCCGTTTTGCAAGGTACGTACCGAAACGCCACTGAGCGCGCACAGGCTGGACACGCCCAGCGGCTGGTCCAGGTGCGCTTCGATGTGATCACGTGCGCGGCGTACATGGCTGGGCAGTGGCGTGGCGCCGGCCTGGCGAAGCGCATTGGAGTAGTTGTGTGGCAACTGGGTCAGTAGCAGTTGCACCAGGTGGTCCGAAAGCCCTTGGCGCAACGGCCCCAGGTTCAGCTCCAGTGCCGACAGCCGGCACAGGTAGTCCAGCGCCAGACCCAATGCCTGCACACCGGGGTGCCCGGCGCCAAGCGGCACATCGAACACCAGCGGCTGGCTCAGGCTACGTCCGAGCAACCGTTGCAGGTGCAGCTCAAGGGTAGTGCTCGGCACGCTCAGAACCACATTGCGGCACGCGCCACCGGTGACGACCCGGCTGCTGGCGAAGGGCGAACTGACACTCAGGCCGCCGGCACCGACCGCCGTACGCTCGCGCCCGTGGCTGACTTCGCAGCGCCCCTGCAAGGTGGCGCGGAACAGGTAGTGTGCGCCGTCGCCTTGCAGGCTGACCTCCACCGGCGCGTGGTAGTGCAGCGCCAGCAGCCACGCGCCGGCCAATTCCATGCCGCTGACCTGCAGGCGCGCGGGCGTATTGTCCAACACACGCAGTTGGTGCGGGCACAGGTAGCGTGCCAGTTGCGCCTGCATCTGGGCCACATCGTCCAGGTCGAGCAGCGGGAATCGCTCCAGCAGACGTATGTCAGCGAACATGTCAGGCGTGAGCCGAGTGTTCGCGGCGCATGCTGTCCCGCAAGCACCGGCAGCCTCGTGCCAGCAGCACGATGGCGAGCAGCGATGCGGCGAAACTGACGATCGACATCGACGAACCAACCGCCGCCGGGGCGCCGAAGTAACGGTCGGTGATCAGCGCCACCAGCGTCGTCCCCAAGCCGAGCCCGAGCAGGTTGCTGATCAACAGGAACACCGCCGACACCTGGGCCCGCACCTGGTTCGGCGAAAGGATCTGCATGGCCGCAGTCGAGGCC
>NZ_BCBH01000067.1:0-8183 GCF_001320525.1 Pseudomonas sp. NBRC 111131
GAGTTGCTTAAAACGACGACGGGGCGCTGCCGCAGCTCGGGCCTAAAAATGCGCTCACAGCTGCAGTAGAACGAGTTGACGTCCACCAGGGCGAAGATAGGTCGGGAGCTGTCAGCAGACATGCTTGGTCAGGTCCCAGGTTACAACCCCAAACACATCAATCGAGCCGTACTGATCAGGGGTGATGGTCTTATAGTTGGGGTGGGCCGATTCCAGTAGCCAACGATCATCGGGGGCCTTGGCCAGCCGTTTCACCAGCGGTTGGTTATCAACGTAGGCCAGAACGATCTGGCCGGTTCTCGCCGCGATCGAACGGTCTACAATTAAGACACCGCCGTCGTAGATCCCCGCGTCACGCATGCTTTCGCCCTGGACACGCACAATCCATACGTGTGGTGCCCGAATATTCAGCAACTCATCCAGGGAAATCGGCGGCTCATAGTAATCAGCTGCAGGGCTTGGAAAGCCGCCTGCAGCCGTCCCGGCAAGAACTGAAATGAGCTGGCTTGAGTCTCGAAGGGGCTGGATAGATACGACATTCATGGTGCACCGATTTAATACTGTTTGCATATACAGTAATGCAGCAATTGCTGCGCGACTAGCTCCGGTTAGACAAATGGCGCTTCCAGCCTGACAGCTACCGAGACTTCCGCCTATAGTGCCCTAACAGATATATGTTTTAGCCAGGGCAAAGCTATGCAAGTTCTCGAAAAAGAAAGGCTGCTACAGATCTATGAAGAGGAGATAGAGGCCGCGTATGCCGAGCTCCTTGATGCGTTTATGAACATGCTGACGCTTGGGGTAGGGGATCCCAGATCTATGGCTGGTCGATGCGGCGCACGAGTTGCAGCAGCGCACAAGCGGTGCAAGCGAGGATTGATATTTTCCGAGCTGGTGATCGCTCGTGATGCGGGCTTAGACATAACCCCAACGGTTGCTGAGCACGTGTGTGAGCGGCTTATCGGCCGTGGAGTAGATTTCCGAAAGGCGCTTACTTTCTTTGGTACGCCTGGCCGTACTGCAGCGCAAAAATCCGGCGTGATCAAGGAAGACATGGCCAGTATTGAAGCGCAGCTGTCTCCGCAGGTCAGCTTGCTCATCTTCGAGATGTCGGTGATCCGTCAGCGCCACAAGGAAGAGTACGGCGATCGCGTCGAGGCCGCGGTTAAAGAGCTCCAGGGCCAATCGGAGCCTAATACATAGATGTGTTCGGTAGCCTAAAGCATATATGTTTTAGGCTATATGAATGCAAACGTCTCTCTAAGAGAGGAGAGGCTTCATACGATTCAGTCTCTTGCGGCGCTGGGCGACAGCTTGTCTGGAGCAGCCTGCACGGCGTGCAATCTCCGCGTTACTCGTGGTTGGGAGAAGATGATCGAAATCTTCCAGTTTTTGCCCTTGGCGGGGTTCGTAAATATCCACCTTCAATAGCCGTCGCCGGCGGCCAATTTCGTACGCAGTGACGCAGAATATTTTTGCCAGGGCGACGTCCGACATCGTGCCCAAAAGCGGGTCATAGGGCTTGCTGATCGTTTTGTCGTCCGCATATGGTGGGATGCCTTTGTTGGCCCGACGGATCTGGACCGCATTCGTAGTCGTGCCCGCCAGGTAGGCCACAATGCGGTCGTAGCATTGGCCCAGAAGCCAGTCGTAGGGTTCGATCTTGGAGTATTTGGGCATCGCTGCTTCCAGGCTAGATGTGACCGGTTGGCTTGAAGACGCGCACGGTAGCGCAGTAGCAGAAACATACCCTAATACATATATGTGTTAGCTCTGCCGCCGAGCCATTGCCTTCTAAAAAAATATGTACATACGTACGTACGTATAATATCATTTGTGCATTCTCACCAGGTAATCGGAGGCTGGAATGTACGACGCAGTGATCGCCAAAGAAGCGTGCTCCCTTGAGACACAGCGGTTTGTACCGGGGGAGGTTGTTTCGATTCACAGGGATGGCACAGCGGCTCGTAATGCCGCGGACAAAGCCAACAAGCGCAAAGGCGAGTACGGCCTTTTTGCGGCGGTTCATTCAGAGAGCTTGGTGAAGAAGGGGGATTTGCGGGAAGACCTGTTGAATCAACATGAGCTGAATGAGCGCCGTGAGTATGGCAAGCGACTGATGCGAGCAATCTTGTCCGACGAGCTCACCGGTAAGCGAAACGTAATGGCTGACGACGCTGGATATCACCTGCAGCATTTAGGCATCACTTTGGAGGAGCTCAAAGAGTGGTACGAAGAAGAGGTTCGGGCAGAACATCTTGAGCAACAGATCCGATCTCAGGAGCATGCACACTTGCGGGCAAGAGGGTTCGAGGCTCAAAAAGCTATCGACGAGATTCGTAACCAACCCTGCTTTGCCGTACCAGCCGTGCGTGGTATCCAGGCTGGGCAGGAGTATTTTCTCGCCCAGATTCCATACCCAATCCTGGCTCGCCTGTTTGTTTTCGACGAAGAGGAAGCCGTGCCTGCTGAATTGCGCGCTCAGCGTGCGTTGAACAAGAAACGGGCAGAATCTATCAGTGAATACATGCTCGACAACCGGGACACCTATGTACTGCCGGCGCTCACGGCGAGCGTCGACAAGGCTATGGCTTTTGAAGCGCTTGAAGGCATCGAGCAGCTGGGCACGCTACACATTCCCATGAGCGCCACCATGCTGATCAATGACGGGCAGCACCGGCGCCTGGCTATCGAAATGGCACTGCGCAACGACGAGACGCTGCGCCATGAAACGGCGCCGGTACAGATTCACTTTGACCAAGGCCTGCAGCGCTCTCAACAGATCTTTGCTGATATCAACAGCAAGGCGGTGAAGCCGTCCAGCGCGATCAATGCGCTGTATGATCATCGCAATCCATACAACACCTGGCTCCAGGATCTCCTCACACAGCTTCCTGCGATCAAGCGCAAGATCGACTTCGAGAACGGTACTCCAGGCATGCGTTCTTCCAAGCTCTGGAGCCTGATTGCCTTCAAAAAATTCGTGACACTGCTCACGGGACTCAGTGAGAAAACAATCACTGGCCTGAGTGATGATGAGCTAATGGACTGCGCCGATCTTGTGCGTGAGTTCCTCGAAGGTTGTGAGAAGTACATCCCCCAGTGGGGCAATATGGTTTCCGGCAAGATCGCTGCCTCGGACGTGCGTGAGAATTTCGTCATTGGACACGCGGTCTTCCTGGAAGCGCTTGGGATGTTCGGTCGTGAAGCGCTTTTTTACGGTACGCATCTATCGCCTCAAGAGAAGAACGCCAAGGTCATTGACCCAGGCAAGGCCAAGTGGCATGTGTTGAGACCGCTCGAAGCGCTTCAACCGTCAAAGAGCGACGGCATGTGGGAGAATCGGTGCGTGGTATTGGGCAAAATGCAGAAGACGGTCGACGGGACCAAAGCCACTGCCGCTCAGCTGCTTTCGATTGCCAACATTCCTATGCCGGAATCGCTGGCCGAATTGCACCAGCGCATCATCAAGTGAGTACACCGCAGCGAGGCGCGTAGGCGCCTCGATCACACTTCAAGGAGATCGATATGTTTGTAGGAACAGAAAGGCTGATACCGGTTGGTACTGTGCTGGTGGCTGTAGTTGCTGCGGCTTTCACGCACGGTGTGCTGCAGTTGCTACCGGAAGTAAGCTTTGCCGCGCACGCCTGGATGATGCTCGGGGTGCTGATTGCGGTCGGCATACTCGGGACAGGTCTCTGGTGCGAGACCCAGCCTGATGGTATTGGAATGATCACTGCCATAGGTGTTCTACCGCTGGCCGTTGGGGCGATCTGGGGAGGGCTTTGGCCTGCGATGACAGAGTGGGGAGCAATCGGCCTGGCGTTTCCAGGGCACACGCCACCGGTTTCTTGGTGGGCCTCGAGCGCGGTGAAGTGGGTAGGGCTCGCAGCGATTCTGGGTGGCGGGTACTACTGGCTGTATCGGAAAAATTTCCACTAATCCCGGACTGGATTTTTTCGCGGAGGAACTCATGGAACTAGAAATCAGCACCCTTCAGAAGACAGCCCAGAACTGGCGCGATAGCAACCAATGCAATCTTGGAGGGATCGTCCTGATCTGGCAGGGGACCGTATACGGTTGGAAAAATGAGTTGCGCGACCCTCAGAATGAGCAGCCAGGGGCTATCGCAGTGGATCCAGCCGGTCAGGTGTTCATCGCTGAAGGGGGTGATGCCTACAACGGTGCCACGCACTGGTCGCCAGTATGAAGGAGCTCGAAGAAATGGAGCGGAGGTGGCTCGCGGCCGATATCGCCAGGAAAGTTGCGATGCGCGCTGCGCTACGCGACCGGATGCTTTGGCGGGACCAGCTGGTCAATGTCGTTTGCGGTGCAATCAAGGCTGTTTGCATTACCGTCGCACTCGGCATGGTGAGTAAGCAAATCGGCTTGCCTACGGACATCTCGCTAACGTTCGCAATGTATGTCACTGGCCCGTTTCTGGCTTTCAATCCA
Source organism: Pseudomonas sp. NBRC 111131 (assembly GCF_001320525.1). Taxonomy (NCBI): domain Bacteria; kingdom Pseudomonadati; phylum Pseudomonadota; class Gammaproteobacteria; order Pseudomonadales; family Pseudomonadaceae; genus Pseudomonas; species Pseudomonas sp. NBRC 111131. The sequence continues at coordinate 4,456 of NZ_BCBH01000067.1, forward strand.
TGGGCATTCTTCTGGCGCAATCTGTTCCGTGAACGTGCGAACGCGGCGTTTGATGATGCCCTGGATAATCCGCGTCAATATTTGACCTTGTAGGTCGGCGAATCCTCCGGCCGCTGGCCACGCCGATCGTAAAGCCGCGTCGTGCTGATATTGGAATGTCCCAGCCACGTCTGGACCTTCGCGATATCAGCCTCGTGCTCCAAGGCATTGGTTGCTGCAGTAGCTCGCAGCCCATGCACACCAAGGCCAACCACCACAATGCCGGCCGTTTTGGCCCAAAACCCGATGATCGAATAGATTCCGTTGGCCAGCAAACGCGCCCCAGGCGTCCGCCCGCGAACGGAGCGAAACAATGGGCCCGTGGTCCGCTCCCCATCCGCTTCCAGGTACTGGTGGATCCGCTCTGCAGCCACTGGATGGAGCGGCAGGTAGCGCACCTTGCGACCTTTACCATGCACTTTCAAATGACGAACGCCGCGGCGTTCCTGCAGGTCGTCGACATCCAACATAGCAGCCTCCTCACGACGCAAGCCGTGGTACAGGAGAACCGCCAGCAGGGCTCGATCGCGAAGCCCCTTCACGGTGTCCAGATCTGGAGCATCAAGCAGTGCCTTGGCCTGGTCGTCACCCAGCGCCGGCGTCTTACCTTCATTGCTCTCATTTGGAGGCCGCTTGACGCCATGGACGGGATTGCCACCCGCCACAGCGTTACTGTCCAGCAGGTGATCAAATAGGCTGGTCAACGCCGCAAGCTTTCGCCGGATGGTTGCGGCAGACAACACTCTGCGCTCGAGGTCAGCTCGCCATGCTAAAACATGGGCGCGTTGAACCTCTCTGAACTGGTCCGGATGGACAATGCCGACGAAAGCGGTGAAATCGCCGATATCGATGCTGTAGGCACGGCGGGTCTGCGGATTATCAATGTTGGCCAACCACTCGGTAGCAGCTGGCACCTCAGATAGAGCCAGGTACTGCGCTTCAGTAAGTTTGCCAGGCTGCCTAGTTACCAGAATGTCTTTCATCAGCGCATCCGCCGTCGTCTATTAGGCGTGCTGGTATCTACAGGATCGACAGGCTTCGCGTTCAGTAATCGCTCCCACCGTTGAGTTTCCGCATCCATCTCATCTTCACCACGGATCTCAGAGGCAATGGAGCCACCAGACTTTGCCAAGGCAGATTTTGCCTTCGACCAAAAGCCTAGTGCAGATCCCCAGATATGAACCGGCACGATCGGAACCCGATGCTGTTCATGAAGCACTTTTAATGTGGCCAAGCCATGACCATTTGAGCGGTGTTGATCGTCCACATCAATCTTGTGAACGTACACGCGGTCGAGGATCGGGTTCAAACCGTATTCGATGCTACCCACGCGCGTAGCGCCGGCGTAAATGCCGGCGTAAAAGGTCGGAGACGGATAGCCAAATTGGAGCGGGTGCGAACTTTCCCGCTCAGTCACTAACTGAACGGATTGTTCTAGCTTGGTCGTTTTTGGGGGTTTGCGGCGCGTATGTTCGAAAAAATCACGCATAGGGTCAAACCAGTCCACAGAACCACTCCCTGTCCAAAATTGGTGATAACGTATTTTATCACCAATTTATGAACGCGGGGGGAGGGAGCCTATGCAGCGCTCAAGCGCGCTTGAAATGCTTCCATTTCTTTCATGGTCCTGATGTCTGGCACAAGCCTTGGACACAGGTTGAGCTGGGCCGAGATGTAGGCCAGGGTCCGAACACGGTCAACCGAAGTGTTCATTGCTTTTGCTACTCGTTTGGCTGCACCTGGTCGGTTGAGGGCGCAATGCGCGGCTTCCAAGATTTCGGCAAGCAGTTCTTCATCGAGCTGTCTAAGCATGTCTTTCAAGTCCATAGGGTCCATCCTTCAGTGATCGAGCATTAAATGCCCTACAGGGCGGCAATTTCCGCATTCATGACGCAGGCCAGATCCGGGCCCAGCTGACGACGAATACGAGCAATCGAGTTGTCACTAGGAGGCGCTTTATAGAAGGAGAATTCTGGTGAGTTCGAATGCTGCAGGACGATCAGATGAGTCTTGCCGAGACGTTTCAATCTCCGCAGCTGGGCAACTTCATCGATCATCTGGGTGATGGCCATGTCGAGCCATTCTGGCGTTTCAGTTGGCTCATCCATAGCGTGCCCTTGGAAGGTCAATTGAAGTTGGTAGCCTTGCGCTTTCAACTGCGCAACCAAGTTCGTTTGCTGAGCAGAGTCGATTTCAACCCGCGTCATGCCGCCATCGCCATTGTTGGATACAAGCCCAAGCATTTTTTTGTGGAGATAGACTTTGCAGGACCAAGCGAGGCCTCTGGAGGTCTCAGCTTCCTTGTAGCCCTTGATGTCCAGGCCGACACTGCGATACGCCTTGATGTTTGAGTACGCTTCCATAATTGACCTCCGTATTGACGTAGAGTCATTATACATCCTAATTCCGTATTGTGTATATTATACGGAATAAATGGGCCAAAAAATAATGGCCCACTTGTCATAGTACAAACCCCAGGGAAAGCAACGATAAGGCCAGCAATAGCCCGAGCAACAAGACCGACCTGATCGTAGGTCTTTGATATATGAATGTTGCTCCGAATAACCCAGCAGCGATAATGGGGAGTAGCCACCCGACGGGGGCATTGAGGATTATCGTGACGATATTGAAGAGTGGTCCCCTTGCCGAGCCGATTTGAGCCCAATAAGGAACCTGTCCGCTACCAAGCACAAACCCGACAGTCATGCACAAGCCTGCAAAACAAAGAAGCGCGAATAAAACGAATCCCCAGGCTCTCCATCGAGCGGCATCAGCAACTTTCAGCGCAACAGCTTGACTAGCTTCGCTTACGGCAACGGACAATGTAGAGAGCGCCTTTTTTGTTTCTGCGTCTGCCATCTCGGCAAACAATGACTTATGCTTGTCAACGTGTTTGTCAACCTGCCTGGCAATCAGCTCTGGATACTTTGCATACATCGTGTCGTAGGACTGCAAGGCCATTAAGATTAGCCAGAGCGAATCATTATTATGCAGATTCAATGCATTTTTAACCCTATAGAGATCCTGCACCTCTTTATCAGAGGCTTGCCTCCCTAAGAGTTTCTCGAAAGCCACCTCAATATCATCCATTGATAACCTCCCCCATCACCTTATTCACATCGCGACGCCACCTGGTCAGTTCAGCGCGATTTCCGATTGGTAATTCTTTCAAAGCTTTCCCGATCGAAAGTCGTTTGCTGTACAAATCATCACTCACCCGATCGGCCAAGTCTGGCAGCATCAGTGACTTTCCGCCTGCGCCCTCGATGCTTTCCCTAATGTTTGAATTGTTGTAAAGCTCAAACTTGATTTCATCACCGAAGTAAGCATTTCGGATCACATGAGTAGTTGATCCTGGCAGCGCCTCTCGATATTCCTTGAGCAGTTCCAGACTGTCTCGTTGTCGGTTGATCACCCAGAGAGTGATGAGTTTCCGGTTCAGTTCACCGAGCGTGCTGTTCAACGTTTCCCCGTACGCAGCTACGCCTTTATTGTTCCGTGCTGCTGTGTTGACTACCACAACGTGATCGCGGAATTCGTCGCAGACGTTGACCAGGTCAATCCAGCCGTTTGCATCGTCCAGATCTATCAGCCTGCACTCTATTTCGTCTTTATACATCTTCCAAACATCAGGATTGGAGGTATCCGATTCAATCAGCAAAACCTTGAATCCAGCTTGGATCAAAGTG
>NZ_BCBH01000068.1:0-6469 GCF_001320525.1 Pseudomonas sp. NBRC 111131
TAGGGATGGTCTGAAAAAGACTTCTCGAATCTGGTGAAATACGCCGATCCCGTTGCCCGAGTTTCCCGATGAAGCAAATGACCTTCGCCGACGTCGAGTACGCCGGTAAGCGCAAGCAAACCCGGAAGGAACTGTTCCTGATCGAGATGGATCGGGTCGTACCCTGGAAGGGTTTGATTGCCCTGATCGAGCCGCACTACCCCAAGGGTGAAGGTGGTCGTCCGGCGTATCAGCTGATGGCGATGCTGCGCGTACATTTGATGCAGAACTGGTTCGGCTACAGCGATCCGGCGATGGAGGAGGCGCTGTACGAGACCACAATCTTGCGCCAGTTTGCCGGGCTGAACCTAGAGCGTATTCCCGACGAAACCACCATCCTCAATTTCCGTCGCCTGCTGGAGAAGCACGAGTTGGCGGCCGGGATTCTGGCGGTGATCAATGGTTACCTGGGCGATCGGGGCCTGTCGCTGCGCCAGGGCACCATCGTCGTTGCCACGCTGATCCATGCGCCGAGTTCGACCAAGAACAAGGACGGTAAGCGTGACCCGGAAATGCACCAGACCAAGAAGGGCAATCAGTATTACTTCGGCATGAAGGCTCACATCGGCGCGGATGCCGAGTCAGGTCTGGTGCACAGCGTGGTGGGGACGGCAGCCAACGTTGCGCGAGCGGTAATTGGCCAGTGCATCAGGGCGCTCATGAGGGACGTGAGGCGCTGATTGACAGGGGTGTCGTAGCCATATTGCTCCTATGGCGTTCAACTGTCTAATTTCGTCACGAGCTGCAAATTCAAGGGCCGCCACGCGCGGGCGACGGCATCACCACTCGTCTGGTCATAGCTCGATTTGTGGAACATACGTTCGTAGAACTAGACAGATGTCCTGTAAGCAGACGACCCCCCCTCATCGTCGCTTGAACAGGAGAGTCTAATGAAGGCCATCGTTTACAACGGGCCACGCGACGTCAGCGTGCAAAATGTCCCAGACGCCAAGATCGAAAAACCTACCGACGCCGTAGTGCGCATCACCACTACCAATATCTGCGGCTCTGACCTGCATATGTACGAGGGCCGCACCTCGATGGAGACGGGACGTGTTTTCGGTCACGAGAACCTCGGAGAAGTCATCGAAGTCGGCGCCGGCGTAGATCGCATCAAGGTAGGTGATCGCGTCTGTTTGCCATTTAATATCGGCTGCGGTTTCTGCGAAAACTGTGAAAAAGGTTTGACCGGTTTCTGCCTCACGGCCAACCCCGGCAGTGCTGGTGCTGCTTACGGGTTTGCCGATATGGGCTCATACCAGGGTGGTCAAGCAGAACTGCTGCGTGTGCCATATGCGGACTTCAATTGCCTGGTGCTGCCAGAGGATGCGCAAGAGAAAGAAAACGACTACGTCATGCTGTCAGACATATTCCCCACCGGATGGCATGCCACTGAACTGGCTGGCCTGATGCCGGGTGAAAGCATCGCCATTTACGGTGCAGGGCCAGTGGGCCTGATGGCAGCTCATGCCGCGATGATCAAAGGCGCCTCGCAAGTGTTCGTGGTCGACAACCATCCGGATCGATTGAAATTGGCCGCGCAGATGGGGGCCACGCCAATCAACTCGCTGGAGAAAGAGGCGGTTGATCAGATCCTCAACCTGACTCACGGCAAAGGCACTGATCGAGGTTGTGAGTGTGTGGGGTACCAGTGCTGTGACAAACACGGCCATGAGGTCAATCACCTGACGATGAACAACCTGGTAGCTTCCACCAAGGCCACGGGTGGCATCGGCGTCGTCGGGGTGTTTGTTCCTCAGGATCCGGGCGCGAAAAATGAACTGGCGAAGGAAGGTAAAATGGCCTTCGATTTCGGCGCGTTCTGGTTCAAGGGCCAGCAGATACGCACCGGGCAAGCCAACGTCAAAGCCTATAACCGCAGGCTCGCGGAGCTGATCCAGCACGACCGCGCCAAGCCTTCGCAGATCATCTCTCACAGCCTGAAATTGGCGGAAGGGCCCGATGCGTACAAGCATTTCGATGCGCGAGATGAGGGTTGGACAAAGGTCATTCTGAAGCCGGCAGCCTGATCGAACGGCTGTATGGATCTGACGCCCTGACGATATCGCCGGGCGTCAGCCCAAAGACCCGCCTACTCGGGCTTACAGTATGGCCGCTATGTATTTACCGACCACATACCACCTGTCGTCCGCTCGAAATGCGAGCGCGGTTGTTGCGCAAGATGATCAAGGGAAAAATGGTAAGCGTACTGACTTCGATGGTCGACCCGCTGCGCTTTCCGGGTGGGGAGATCGTCGACCTTTCCAGTCAACGCTGGGAAATTGAGCTGGGCTATCGGGCGATCAAGCAGAGACTGCTGGGCGGCGAATATACCCTGAGAAGCAAGACGCCAGAGATTTCCCTGCGAAATGAGTTTCGCTGCCTGCAGTTGGGCCATCTTGGGGTTGCTGCATGGCACGTCACTGAACCATCCCAGCAACTTGCCAGGATTTCTGAGAGATTTGCAGGCATCAGCCGCTCGATATGTTTTACCCCATCGGCGACCTGATCGATGGTTCTCACGCGCAGTCGTTGGACATGCTGTCGAAACGACACATAGGCGGCACGTCGTGCGAATTGAGACTCGCACGGGTCCCCATGTTCATTTGTCAAGGCTAAGTAGAGATGTCGCTATGGCGGCTAAGTAGAAATGTCATTATGCCCTCGTCGGGATTGCGTTGGGAGCAAACGATCGAATGGCGCGACTATAGACTATTGCTTGGGCGGTAGGCGTAGCATTACCAGGTCTCGGTGTACGTCAGTTCCACATAAAAATTGCGTTTCACCCACCACGACAAAACCATGTTTTTTATAGAACGCCTGTGCCCGAAGGTTCTGATCAGCAACTGTTAACCTGAACGCTCCGTGATAGCTGGCAATGGCTTGCTCGACCAAAGCACTTGCTGCGCCTGTGCCATGAAGGGCTGGGTAGATATAGCATCGCTTAAGCTCAGCTGTCTGAGCGGCGTCGGCTGCTTCAACGCCAATAGGCTCCGGATGCAGATCCAACATCGCGATGCCTTGCACCTTGGAATCGGACTCCACTACCCAGCAGCGGTAGCTCGTATCTTCGAGCATCGCGGTGATATGGCCGGGCTGCAGCGTAGCAGTCACATAGGCATTGATGTCTTCCTAACGAGTTCGGGGCGATTCAGGATTTCAAACTTATGTAGACTTCTGCCAATGAGATTTTTCCCTCTTTTAACCAGGCTGCTGAGGCATGGGAGCGTGGCATCCCAGTGCCATTACTGATATTGTCCGGCGCTGCTCAAGAGGGATCTAGCAGTGACCACAACCTACCTCAAGTACTTTCCCAAGCCTGTCCTCGACGACCTCGTAAACGGCAGATGGCTGCCAATCATCGGGGCCGGTATGTCCTTGAATGCCCATGTCACGTCAGGTCAGAGACCTCCGCTTTGGGGGGAGCTAGGTAAGCTTCTCGAAGACGATCTTATTGACTTCAATTCCAGTGGGGCCCTCGACGCGATTTCTGCTTACGAGCATGAGCTGGGCCGGGCGAGGCTGATGGACAAGCTCACACAAGTGTTGCTGATCCACGAAGCCCAGCCCGGGGCAGCGCACAAGAGCTTCTGCTCCATCCCGTTCGATATCGTCTGCACAACGAATTTCGATTTTTTGCTGGAGCAGGAGTACCGGCTTGGGCCCAATGTTGTTTATCCGATCCTTGAAGAGGAGCAGCTGTCGCTGAATTCATCCAAGGCCGGTGTGAACCTGCTCAAGCTCCATGGCGACCTTCACCATCCGAGAAGGATGGTGGTCACGGAGGCTGACTACGACGGCTTTCTCGCGAACTATCCGCTGTTCGCAACCTACCTCGCGAATTTGCTGATCACCAAGACTGCGGTATTGGTCGGGTACAGTCTCGACGATCCAGATTTCCGGCAGATTTGGCATGTGGTATCGCAGCGCCTGGGGCGCACCAGACGATTTGCCTACACGATCGTTTTAGGCGCGAATCAGTCCGATATTTCGCGGTTCGAGCGCCGCGGGGTAAAGGTGATCAATCTGCCGGGCACACGAGACAAGTACGGTGAAATCCTAGCGGCAGCTTTTGATGAGCTGCGAGAGCTTCTCAGGGATGAAGCTTTCACCGTGATGAAGCCGACTGAAGAGCGGACGATGCAAGAACTGTCGCTACCACGGTCAGCGCCATCGCGGCTTTGCTTCTTCTCGCTGCCGTTGGAAGTCCTGCCTTTCTACAAAGACCAGGTATTTCCCGCCTTGGAGGATATCAACCTTGTCCCGATTACGGCTGACGGAGTGATTTCCCCAGGGGATATGGTTATCGCGAAGCTGGACGCACTCATCGACCGGTCGATTGCAATGGTCATTGATCTGTCGTCCAACTGGACAATGGTTGAATTGAAGATGGCGATCAGTCGCGCGGCGTCGAGGAAGGAGAAGGGCAGGTCGCTCAAACTGATTGTAGTGATGAGGAAAGGTCAGCAGTTGCCTCTTGCTCTGGAGGACGTCACGGTGATTTATCGGCCTGATCTGCTGACCTCTGAGTCAGAAGATTTCGCCCTAGATCTGATTACAACCCTGGAAAGGGAGCTTCCATCAGATCGTAACTCTCAATTGGATGAGGCCCGCCGGCTTCTGAGGGTAAGGGAGTACCGTGCGGCGATCGTATCGGCGGTTACCTATCTTGAGGGTGAACTGCGGAGCGTGATGCGATACAGAGACGAGGACAGTGCGACAAGGCCAAATCACCAGTCGCTGCTGGGAATGATAAAAAATGCTGTTAGCCAAAGCGTAATCCAATCTGAGTGGCTCCCTAGACTGCACGAGTGGGTACACATCAGGAACAGCATCGTTCATTCGAGGGGTGACGCAGAAGTATCTCAGCGAATGGCAAAAAACATCGTAGATGGGATCATCCAAATCGTGTCCAGCTTACCACCTACAATTACGCCGACTGCGTCCTTTAGGGGGTAACGGCGCAGCAGGAACGCCTGCTGCGGAGTCGAGCAATTCTACCCGATTCGCGCTTGTTTCCTGCGTCGCCGTTGAACCCTACTTTTTCTTAGGCGCGGGAGGCGGCGCCTTTGGTGGAGTTGCAGGGCGCTGGCTCGTTGTCTCTTTGCTCACTCCACCGTTGACTGAGGTGGGCTTTCCTGCATGATTCGACATGCTGAATCCTTACATAGAGTGATTTGGAGTAGCGATTAACCCGGGCTGGCACAGGGTGGAGAGCTAAGCGCGTCATCCGTTCCGACGTGGAGGGGCGGGCGGGGCTTTAGGTGGGGTGGATGGCCGCTGGCTTACCGGACTGGGACGCTGTGGCTCGCTGCCGCTTGGCCGGCGTGGCTGTGGCGATATCCCTCTTTCTTCGTACATTGGTCACCTCTACTTGTTGGGCGCTTTAGGCGGCGAAGGCGGTGGTGTAGCGGGGCGAACGTTAACTGGTGCTGGCGGGCTAACATTCATCCCCTCGTTACTGACTCGCTCCACCACATGCTTTTTGTTTGTGTCGCTCTTACTGGTCATTCGTTGTCTCCTGTAGCTCAAGGAACTCAACCATCAAAACGTCGGAATTTGAGACTAAATAACTCTCAATTCCCGGCATTTCGACCCATTCGTCCTGCTCATCTAGCCAGCACGGCTGTGTAATCAGAAAATGGCCTGTGGCGGGATCAGTTGGCCACACTTGGGGGTATCCGAAGAGGCGTCGGCCATCCAGCAGAGTCAACACTACGCTATGCCCAGATCGCTTGCGAAATGCGTAGACCCATTCCGGGTATGAGGCACGTGATGTGAGTCCAAGCTGCCTGGCAATCCCGTATAGATAGTCATGGTTGGACGCGTATGACAGTCCCAAGCCTAGGCATACCGCGAGTGCGATCCCCCACGCGCTCTCTACGTCTGTGGTCCATAAACCAATATCGAACCAATGGTCACCCATCCACAGCAGGACCTTTGAAATTCCTGACACGATGATGGTGATGATGCCGGTACCAATCAGCGCCTGTACCGTACGCTCAAACTGACCTGGCTTTTTTACGTCGGCCAGCCAGTAAAAAATCATGGTAGTGATGAAGCCTGGTATCAACATCTGAACCAAGGGCAGAATTTTTGTCGCTAGGTCTTCCAATGCCTGTACCGCCAAGTGATGCCCGTTTGCCATCAATATAGCGGCGATGCATCTGTTAGAGGTATCGTTTTTTCATAGATGGCGGGCTAGAGGCAGGGCTAGCGCTCCGCGTTCATAAGCGCAGCTCTCAACTGCATCACAGTACCGACCTTGAGTACCCTAGCACCTTATTACTGGACCTGAAGTAGCTTTCATCCCTGTTGAGTTGTGATCGCGGAGCCGCCCAGTCGGGCGATGCCCCCACCCGAGTGGGTGTGTTGCTGTTGCATACTGCTCGCTTTGCCTCTAGCATCAGGATCTTCCTGAGTGTAAGTC
>NZ_BCBH01000069.1:0-5796 GCF_001320525.1 Pseudomonas sp. NBRC 111131
TAACCGTCCGGCCAACTCACCTTCCTGACCCCGACGCCAAAGGCGATGGTGTCCACCTAATTTAAGTGGACACCATTTCTAGCCTTTTAAGCGGGTCTTTCCATGCAGTCACAACGCCGTTCCTATTCAAAATCCTTCAAGGCCCAAGTTGTCCAAGAGTGCGCCCAGCCCGGCGCATCGATTGCCAGCGTCGCGCAGAAGCACAGCCTTAACGCGAACCTCGTACATAAATGGATTAGGGTACTCACGAACAAAACTATGGCGCTGCAACCTGCTTTCATTCCAGTGCCCTTGCCGCTAGCCGGAGGACATTCGCAGGCAGCTTCATCAAGTATCTGCATTGAAATCCAGCACCCGCGTGGCACCGTCAAAGTGAACTGGCCGACCGAAAGCGCTGTCGCCTGTGCCACCTTTCTGCGAGACCTGTTGGAATGATTCGGATCGATGCCATCTGGCTTGCCACCGAGCCTATGGACATGCGCGCCGGTACCGAGACCGCGCTGGCCAGGGTGATCGCGGTGTTCGGTGTGGCGAAGCCGCACTGCGCATACCTCTTCGCTAATCGCCGTGCCAACCGAATGAAAGTCTTGGTGCATGACGGTGTGGGCATTTGGCTGGCAGCGCGACGATTGAACCAAGGCAAGTTTCATTGGCCCGGCATCCGTCACGGATCGGAAGTCGAACTCGATAACGAGCAACTTCAAGCCTTGGTACTGGGTTTGCCGTGGCAGCGGGTCGGCGCAGGCAGCGCGATCACAGTGCTTTAGCCCCTGCCATTAGCCCATCGGTTTATCGCTGTTGACGACCTGCTCTGACACAATCAGCGGCATGACTTCCTCGCCCAATCTCGACCAGATGACACCGGAACAGCTGCGCGGCTTGGCCGAACAGGCTATGCAGTTGCTGTCCCAGGTCGACTCCATGAGCCAGAAAATCCAACGCCTCGAAACGGTCAACGAGCAACTGGCTCATGAAATCGCCATCCTCAAGCGACACAAGTTCGCCAAGCGCAGCGAGCAACTGAGCCCCGACCAAGGCAGTCTGCTTGATGATCTGCTCGATACCGATATCGCAGCTATCGAAGCCGAGCTGAAGGCAGCCAATCCGCCGGCCGCACCGGCCGAGCCACGTCATAAGCCCAAGCGTGCACCACTGCCGCCGCAGTTTCCGCGAACCGTGATCCGTCACGAACCAGAGAATACTCAGTGCGTGTGCGGCTGCCAGCTTCAGCGAATCGGCGAAGACGTCAGCGAGAAGCTCGATTACACTCCGGGCGTGTTCACAGTTGAGCGGCATGTGCGTGGAAAATGGACGTGCCGTCAGTGTGAAACACTGATCCAGGCGCCTGTACCGGCCCAAGTGATCGACAAGGGCATCCCGACCGCAGGCCTTTTGGCCCACGTGATGGTGGCGAAGTTCGCCGACCATTTACCGCTGTACCGGCAGGAGAAGATTTTTGGTCGGGCCGGACTGCCCATCGCCCGTTCGACACTGGCGCAATGGATCGGACAGACCGGTGTGCAGCTCCAGCCTCTGGTCGATGCGCTGCGTGAGCATGTGTTGGCCCAGGGCGTGATCCACGCCGATGAGACCCCGGTTCAGATGCTCGCACCAGGCGAAAAGAAAACCCACCGCGCTTACGTGTGGGCCTATAGCACCACGCCTTTCTCGGCCCTAAAGGCCGTGGTCTACGACTTCAGCCCCAGCCGTGCCGGCGAACATGCGCGTAACTTCCTGGGCACGTGGAACGGTAAGCTGGTCTGCGATGACTTCGCCGGCTACAAGGCCAGCTTCGAGCTGGGCATCACCGAAATCGGCTGCATGGCCCATGCACGCCGCAAATTCTTCGACCTGCATGCAGCCAATAAAAGCCAGTTGGCGGAGCAGGCGCTTCACTCGATTGGCGGGTTGTATGAAGTCGAGCGACACGCCAAGGAAATGAGCGACGAAGCCCGCTGGCGATTACGTCAGGAAACAGCGGTGCCCATCGCTGAAAAACTGCATGAGTGGATGTTGGCCCAACGCGAACTTGTGCCCGAGGGTTCGGCCACGGCCAAGGCCCTGGATTACAGCCTTAAACGCTGGGTAGCGCTGACGCGCTACCTGGAAGATGGTGCTGTGCCCATCGACAATAACCAGATCGAGAATTTGATCCGGCCGTGGGCGCTTGGGCGCTCGAACTGGTTATTTGCCGGGTCGCTGCGCAGTGGAAAAAGGGCGGCGGCAATCATGAGCCTGATCCAGTCGGCGCGTATGAATGGGCACGATCCGTATGCCTATCTCAAGGATGTACTGATGCGGCTTCCGACACAGCGGGCGAGCGAAATCACGCAATTACTCCCGCAGCATTGGATGCTTGCCTGAGGCAGGCTAAGTGGACTTCGCCAAATAGTCAGCTCAAAGGCTGATTGGCATCAACAATTCGGAAGCGACTTTTCTCAGCATGTAGGTTTCGCGCAGAATTGACTGCCCCATCGAAGACTCGTGACGCTGCATGACGGCTTCATTGTGTGCGATGGCTTCATGCAGGTTGATCCAGACAGGCCGCATACCATTAGCGATTTCGTGGCTTTCCATTCTCACCGGCTCTAGCTGGGGCGCTACTTCGCATTGATAAAAATGCGAGGTCATGTGCATCAGATCGTACTGTGGCTTTTGGTAGGGCCGGTACTCCTCGATGTAACCGTAGTGCTGGAGCACCTGTATTTCACGAGCACCAGTCTCTTCCTCAAGCTCACGCTTCAGGCCTGCGACAATGTCCTCGTCACCATCAAGGCCGCCTCCAGGAAAGCTGAAATCGTTATAGCGCTCGGTGAACAGCAACAGGATCTGTTCACCCCGCATCACGATGCCGCGAGCTGCATGTCGACGGAATACTCTGCCCTGCTTGGATTTCAGCTCGGGGTGAACAATTTCAGTTATGAGTTGCATGTGGTCTCGTAGCGGCAAGATCAGTTAGTCATCGTCCAGGGTGGCCACGGTATTTCCTCAGTTCTGGAAATACTGTGGCCAGTGGAACTGGCTCAGCGAAGCAGCAATAAGGGTACAGTGGATGTACGCAGCATCGTCGTGGTCGTGCTGCCTATCAGAAACTGCCTGATGCGTGAGTGCCCGTACGCCCCCATGACCAAGAGGTCAATGCCGTGCTCTGCCTGATACGCATGCAGTGTGGACTCTACTTCGCCTGGGCGGATCTCGGAATGCACCAGCGAGCCGGAAGACGCAAGCGTGGTTCGTGCCTTCTCCAGCGCGTTCTGGTTGTCTTCAGAATCCGTTCCAACCATGACGATATGAATTGGCAGGCCTTCGCACAGCGGGCTTGAAGCAAGCATCTGTAAGGTCTTGTGGCCTGTTGCGCTGCCGTCAAATGCCACCATGACCGTTTCAGGTTTCCTGAAATGGCTGGTTGTAATCAGGGTGGGGCGGTGGATAGTTCGGACTATCGCTTCAATCTGGCTGCCAAGACTTTGGGCACTGCGCGTGCTGTCCTCACCGACTCTTCCAATCACCAGTAACCGAATATCGTCTTGGAGATCGCTCAGGCTCTCGACGAGATGGCCATGGCGCTGCTTCATATCAGGTGACATGGCGCCAGAGTGAACTGTTCGCTCGCGAGCTTTTTCAAGCATGTGCTGCCCATGCTCCAACGCCAGTTTTGCCCGCTGCGCATCCAGCATGGCCAACTCTTCCAGCAGATGTTCTCTGCTACCGAGACCGATATTGCCGCTGAGGTCAGCGGATGCAGGATATTTCTCCTTATCCAGCACATGAAGCAAGGTCAGGGGAGCGCTGAGTCGTTGCGAGGCCCATGCTGCGTAATCGCAGACCGCCAATGAGGATTGTGAGTTATCAATGCATGCCATTACGCGGGTCATTGTCGTTCTCCTTAGTGGCTCATGAGCTTGTCGATGGCACCGGGTTTGTCATGCACGCCGAAGCGGTCAACGATTGTCGCGCTGGCTTCATTGAGACCGAGCACTTCAACCTCAGCGCCTTCGCGTCGGAACTTGATCACGACCTTATCCAGCGCTGCGACGGCGGTGATATCCCAGAAATGCGCCTGTGTGAGATCGATGGTGACCTTGTTGAGCGCCTCCTTGAAGTCAAAAACCTCAGTGAACTTGTCCGCAGAGCTAAAGAACACCTGGCCCACGACGCGGTAAGTCCGATGCGATTTCGTCTCTTCAAGAGTGCTCTTGATATCCAGGTAGTGCCCGACCTTGTTTGCGAAGAACAGGGAGGCCAGCAGCACACCTACCAGTACGCCGTAAGCCAGATTGTGAGTGGCCACGACGACCACGACGGTCGCCACCATGACGAGGTTGGTCGACAGCGGATGCTCTTTCAGATTACGCAAGGAATCCCAGCTAAAGGTGCCGATGGACACCATGATCATCACAGCCACGAGTGCCGCCATAGGGATTTTGGAGAGCCACTCGCCAAGAAATACCACCATCAGCAGCAGGAAAACGCCGGCACACAATGTCGAGAGACGGGTGCGGCCACCAGATTTCACGTTGATGATCGACTGGCCGATCATGGCGCAACCTGCCATGCCGCCAAGCATGCCGGCAGCGATGTTGGCCACACCCTGGCCTTTGCACTCGCGGTTTTTGTTGCTGGTGGTGTCGGTAAGGTCGTCGACGATGGTCGCGGTCATCATTGATTCGAGTAGACCCACTACTGCCAACGCAGCCGAGTACGGGAAAATGATGCGCAGGGTTTCAAAATTCAGCGGAACTTCAGGCCAGAGGAAGATCGGGAGCGTATCAGGCAGTTGGCCCATGTCACCGACGGTGCGGATATCCAAACCGAGGTAAATGGCGATGGCAGTCAGCGTCAGAATGCACACCAATGGAGAGGGAATCACCTTGCCGATTTTCGGTACATACGGGAACAGGTAGATGATTCCCAGGCCCGCAGCGGTCATGGCATAGACATGCCAGGTGACATTGGTCAGCTCAGGCAATTGCGCCATAAAAATCAGAATCGCTAATGCGTTTACGAAGCCGGTGACTACCGAGCGTGAAACAAAGCGCATCAACGAGCCGAGCTTCAGGTAGCCGGCAAGGATTTGAAGTACGCCACATAGTAGCGTCGCGGCCAGCAGGTACTGGAGTCCATGCTCTTTTACCAGCGTAACCATCAGCAGTGCCATGGCGCCTGTCGCCGCCGAGATCATTCCGGGGCGCCCGCCGACAAAGGCGATGACAGCACAGATACAGAAGGAGGCGTAGAGACCGACTTTGGGATCTACCCCGGCGATGATGGAAAAGGCGATGGCTTCCGGGATCAGCGCGAGTGCGACCACCAGCCCCGCGAGCACGTCGGCACGGACGTTGGAAAACCACGTTTGTCTAAGTTTTTGCAGCATATAAATATCCAAGGCAAAGCATCGCGCACGCCAAGGGAGTGGCGAGCGAATCGATACAAATTCAAATTTTGAGGATTTTTTGCTGTGTGCTTAAGGTGTAAAACCAGGCGTACAGCAGTGAGCACCCGCGAGCGAGGCTAGCGGAAGCAGGTTGTTGCGAGGGGGCGTAGCGCTAAGGCGGCGTAGGCTGCCAGTAGATCGTTTGGAGTACAGTCATGCTGATGTTCCTGTAGCTCAAGGGGTATGCGGAGCCGAAGTATACAATGAAGCCATCGTCGATTGCGACCCGCTGGCAGGCTCTGCATGACCTACGTCAGATACAGGCTTATTCAATGGGTATACCTGCGGGCAAGGCTTTGTTTTCCACCCGTTCTTGTCCGAGCTGGTCTGTGTGCTGAGGGGTGAGTTGGCCAGACGGTTAC
>NZ_BCBH01000070.1:0-5342 GCF_001320525.1 Pseudomonas sp. NBRC 111131
CCTCTCAGGCCTTGCCGACCAATGCGCAGACTGTTGGCGTCAGCAGGACGCCGGTATCTGGGAGTTGCCGGAAAAACAGCATTACACGATGTCTAAAATCAGCTGTTGGCAAGCCTTGAGCCGGGCCATCGAATTGGCCGATGGCGGTCACCTTCCCACTACATGCCGGGAACGCTGGGATCGCGAGCGACAGCGCATCCAGCAATGGATCGAGGCGCACTGCTGGAGCGAAGAGCGTCAGGCATACCTGTTCTATCCAGGCAGCGACCGACTGGACGCTTCACTGGCACTGGCCGTCAGGTTCGGTTACCCCAGCCAGGAACGTCTACGCAGCACGCTGGAAGCCATTGATCATGATCTGGGGGCCGGCGCTTTCCATTATCGCTACACCGATGCACAGGAAGAGGAAGGTTGCTTCCTGGCCTGCACATTCTGGCTTATCGAAGCCTGGGCCATTCTGGATAACCAGGATCGCGCCGAAGCCGCCTATGCAGACGCTTTGCAAGGGCTGTCACACGGTGTAGGCATCTACTCGGAGATGATCGATCCGCAGACTGGACAATATCTGGGAAACCTTCCGCAGGGCCTGACTCACCTGGCAGCCCTCAAGGCCGCAATGGCCATCGGGGGCTGCCATCCCGAACGATGACGCCAGACATCATCTGCGTTGAACCGTCTCGCTTGGCGGCCACTCAACCACAGGCAAGTTTTCCATTCTTTCAATCCGTGATGAGGTAACGCCATGAACGCTATCGACTTACTGATTCAAGACCACAAGTTGGTAAAGAAGCTGCTCGAAGAGCTGTCGACCACCACCGAGCGAGCAGTGAAAAAACGGGCCGATCTACTCCACAGGATCGAGCAGGAGCTGCAGATTCACACCGCGCTCGAAGAAGAAATTCTCTATCCGGCCATCAAGGAAGCGGGTGGCAAGGAAGAAGCGAAGATGTACTACGAGGCCAAGGAAGAACACCGGACTGTTGACTCCCTCGTCCTACCCGACCTCCTGCATACCGAAACCGGCACCGTCGAATTCGCCGGGCGGGTCAAGGTCATGAAAGAGTTGTTGGAGCATCACATCGAGGAAGAAGAAGGCGAGCTGTTCCCCACGGCGAAGAAGCTGCTCAGCAAGGACATCCTTGAGGAGCTGGGGCGAACCATGGAAATGCAGAAAAAGATGCTCAAGGGCGAGAAGCGAGCGGCTTAGTCAAGCGATCACCTGCCAGCGCTCAGAACGCTGGCAGGTGATTAGTTTCAGATATCCCATCATCAGTTGGAAAGTTTCATGGAATATTGGATCGGGTTACTTGAATGGCCTGCCATGGTGATGACCGTACTGGCAGCCTGGTGCATCGGTTCGCGCCGTCCGGGTAGAAGGAAGATAGGATTCTGCTGTTTCATCGCAAGCAACGTGCTGTGGGCTGTGTGGGGCTGGCAAGCACAAGCCTGGGCTCTGATCATCCTGCAGTTTTGCCTTTGCGCCATGAATCTGCGAGGGTGGCGGAAGAACACACAACTGGAAATTGCCGGGTGATAACGCCCTGACAAGCCGGTGAGGCTAGCTTCTAAAGCATGCAGATCTCCCTTCTCGCCAAGCTTCCTTCCCTGGAAGCAGTGAGAGCGGATCACGCAGCAGGCTTGAGCACCACTTTCGTCCAACCATCATCCCGCGCATCGAAATGCTTGTAGGCATCTGGGCCTTCGGCCAATTTCAAACGATGGGAAATGATCTGCGAGGGCTTGGCGCGCCCATGATGGATGAGCTCTGCCAGGCGGCGATTGTAGGCCTTCACATTCGCCTGGCCTGTCCGGATCTGCTGGCCCTTGAACCAGAACGCACCGAAGTCGAAGGCCATCTTGCCTTCCTTCGCCAGTTCGTTTTTCGCTCCAGGATCTTCTGGCACGAACACACCAACCACGCCAATGCCGCCTGTGGCCTTGGTTGAAGCGACCAGGTTGTTCATGGTGAGGTAGTTCGCTTCATGGCCATGCTTGTCGCAGCACTGGTAGCCCACGCACTCACATCCCCGGTCGGTGCCTTTGCCATGGGTCAGGTTCATGATCTCTTCCACGGCCTTCTGCTCGACTGCGTTGATTGGGGTTGCCCCCAGCTGCGCGGCAAGTTGCAGACGATCCGGTTGGTTGTCGATGACGAACACCTGAGATGCACCTTTGATGATTGCCGAATGGGCGGCCATCAGGCCGACAGGCCCTGCGCCGTAAATCGCAATGCTTTCACCCGGTAGCAAACCGGCAAGCTCTGTTGCATGCCAACCTGTAGGGAAGATATCCGAGAGCATGACGTAGTCATCCTCACGCTCTTGGGCATCTTCCGGTAGTACCAGGCAGTTGAAATCCGCATAGGGCACGCGCAGCAATTCGGCCTGCCCGCCCTGATACGGGCCCATCTCGGCAAAACCGTAAGCGGCGCCCGCAGCACCAGGATTCGCTGTAAGGCAGAACCCAGTGAGGCCTTTTTCACAGTTCTCACAGAATCCACAGCCAATATTGAAGGGTAAGCAGACACGGTCACCGACTTTGACCCTGTCGACCCCTGCCCCCACCTCGATCACCTCACCGAGATTTTCGTGACCAAAGACTCTCCCGGCTTCAAACGAGGTGCGGCCCTCGTACATGTGCAAATCAGAACCGCAGATGTTGGTCGTGGTAATGCGTACCAGCACGTCCGTAGGCTTTTCAATTTTTGCGTCTGGTACATCCTTGACCGCGACGTCACGTGGGCCGTTGTACACGATGGCTTTCATGCTGAACTCCCAAAGTCAGGGGCGACGGAAATGCGCCCTACCTTTTTCAGGTAATCGCTGAGCCTCAGGTGTTCACCACAGTCTGTCGCAGCTCGGATCGGTGGTACTAATCATCGTTGCTCTATGATTTCGCGTCCTTGTATGTAGCGAATGAGGAAGACCTGATGAGGCAAGGATGCGACATCGTGGAGCGGTATTTTGGGCTTGTGCAGATCCAGCTCTGCAGCTCCATTCCCATGTGGAGGAACTAGATGACGGAGCCAAGCTCGATGTTCAGGTTCGGCTTTCCCGCACAGGGGACACCCAGTTGTTCATCGGGATCTACGAGCGCTCGGGCTTGGCTAGGATTGAGGAAGCCTATGCAAAAAGGCCTGGTGAATACGTAACTAGGGCCATGGCGCGGGGCGCTGGCCGGGGTCGTGCCCTGGCTCTATCCGCCCAAGAACCGAAGCAGCACGTGGGGTAGGAGGACGAGACAATGGCTGATCAGCTAGCCCAGTTGGACGCTGAAGATCGCGTTCCTAGATCAGGTAGCTGCCGAACTGGAGCGCCAGGTTGGGCCCAGCCCTGTCACTCGAACTTTGGTCATCGCCTGGCTCACCGAGTGGGTGAAGAAATCGGGCGAATTGAAACCCGATTCCCCACAACTGCCTCAATCTCTCAAAGCGGCTTATGTCACCTGGACTCATCAAGCCGTGGATCGCTGAGAGGAAATTGCTACCCACGGCTTCCAGCTGCTTGTTCAAGCAAGCCGTTGCGAAGGCTGGTTGCGCTCGGTAGCGAGGCACCTCGCACGTCCCCCCAGACCAAGGCACGCGTCATCGACTCTCCTGGACGCGTGTCGAAGGCTTCTTCATGCAGTGCCATACCGCTGCCGGCATACACGCCTATGAACAATTTGCGTGCTGCCTGTTCGCGACAACCGCACACCCTCCGCGCCGCCAAAACAACACCAAGGAGATGGCGGGCATGAAGATCGATATCCAGGTCGACGAACACGGATCAGGCTGCAAAATGATCATTGACGGCCATCCAGTTTCGTTCGCGAATGCAGTTGAAGCTGAGGCCTATGTTGCCCGGCTGCAAGAGCGGCTGCAGGCTGCTCAACATGCCTTCGTAACATCTGCAGAAACTTCAGCTTGAGCAGCATCCGAACCAAATCTATAGGCATTCAGGAGTTACGCGAGCGACAGTATCCATCCCAGGACTGCGAGTGTAGCGATTGAGAAGGTCACTGAGGATGGCAGGCAGATCCGCGCCATAGGCCGCCACAGCGGCCTCCCAAACGAGATGCTCAGTGTCCCGGGCCGCTGGGTAATTCCACTCAAAGAATGACAAACTGTGCTTACTCGATAACCGGGCTGATCATCAATATATCGAGTAAGGACTGAGCGTGCACTGGTGCATAGCGCCCGCTAGGCTCCAGATTTCAAAGCTTGGTACCAGCTATGGTAAGGCGAGTTGGTGACCAGCTTGCGGTTGTAATCGGGCGCACCATCGCTCCACCAAACTGGCCCGCGCTCACCCAAGGCAACTTTCGCCTGGTCAACCTGTTGCCTGGCTCTCAGAAGCTGGTCAGGATCATTGGCTGCCTTTGCCAGCTTCACTGCACGTCGAGCGTCCATCAATGCGTCGACCAGTTGCTGCCGGTGCTCAACGGTGAGCGTGGGATCGCTGCATCGCCATAGGCGCCCCCTCACCACGAAATAGCGTCCATCGGGAGTCTGAGGGTGCTCAGCCATGCTCAGTGGCGAACAAGGGGTTGATGCCCCAAGGCTGCGAGCTGGTAGTCGCTGATTGACTGGAACAGCTGTTCTGCTGCCAATCTTAGCCGCTCGACTTCGCAATCAGGCTCGCCTGTGTCTTGGGCTTGGTGATAGCGCTTCATGGCCTCAACGGCTTCTTGCACAGCGGGAGAGTCGGGCATAAGCATTGAATCCAGATTTCGCTTCATTTGCGCTCCTCGTGCATTGCATGAGTGATACAACAGGGTAGCGCGTACGGGTGCTGCACACCCTAATTTCATGATCCCCACCTTGGCCAAAGTAGGTGGCCTAGCGCGTCGTTTACCTGGCTTGACGG
Organism: Pseudomonas sp. NBRC 111131; assembly: GCF_001320525.1. Taxonomy (NCBI): domain Bacteria; kingdom Pseudomonadati; phylum Pseudomonadota; class Gammaproteobacteria; order Pseudomonadales; family Pseudomonadaceae; genus Pseudomonas; species Pseudomonas sp. NBRC 111131. The sequence goes on from NZ_BCBH01000070.1 coordinate 4,848, forward strand.
GGGCAGTGGCAGATGCCAATTTAACATCAAGGCGAGGGGTCAAGGAGTGATGCGTGAAGATCACAATCAATGTGTTCTTGCTCAAGGAAGGGCGAACCATCCAGGACGCGCTTTCCGACGAGGTCAACCTACGACCAATCGCGTTCGCGTTAGGTGATGTTGAATGCCTCTTCTATCACCAGAAAAACCCTTCCCATCCAAAGTGGACGCAGCTCTTCGGCGCTGTTCCAGAAGTAGCGGGCCTTGATCTGACCGGCAGATCGCTCAAAGCGCTGCTCGTCCTGGCAATTAGAGGCAGGGTTTTTTGCTTCACTTTTGGCCATGCCAGGCACCTGATTGATCCTCTCGCGATTGAGCGCTACTTCGGGCTACGCACCGCGCTCAGCCTTACGGATCCACTGCTGATCAAGTCTGTGGAGAAATCCAACATTGACCGCACTCCGTTACGCTCAAAGGCGCAGTCGTCGAGGCTGTTGTCGATAACCGAATTCGACT
>NZ_BCBH01000071.1:0-4058 GCF_001320525.1 Pseudomonas sp. NBRC 111131
GTATAGAGGTGGCTGTGTATGCAGGCTACGCCGTGTGCTCGCAGCAATGAGGCGTGGCGATCTGTTTCTAGCAGGGTGGTACTGGATGACGAAAGTACAGTGTGTCTCTCCGAGAGCACTAAATTCTGTGTTCGGAAAATTCTCACGCTTTTATTAGGTTGTTTGATTAAAGATAATTTACCGTTTTGGTAGAAGAGGTTGTTTTTTGTTGGGTCTTGTTGTGCTTTACGGTTCTCGTCATTCATGTCGATTATCCCGCGGGTATTTCCCAAGTAGACAAGGAGCCAGTTTCCGTCTGAACAAAACCAGGCCGCAACTGGCAAAAGTGCTAGGTCGGCCTCTGACAGGTGGTTGGGAACGCGACATATCCGATTCGCGGCCCGGAACAAAGCTCTCTTCCCTCAGTCGAACGCCTCGTTTCCAAGGCCATTTCGGCCGATGAGGTCCCTCCCGATGAAAGCATTCACCCTGGCAACCCTGATGACCCTGGCTGCAAGCCCGGTGTTCGCCTTCAACCTCAGCGACGCTGCCAACGCCGTCTCTGCCATGCAGAACCAGAAGCAACAAGGCCAGGTGCAGGCGCCCGAGGCGCAGGCCAATTTGCTCAATACACTGGGCAGCGAACTGAAGATCACCCCGGAGCAGGCCGTGGGCGGGGCAGGGGCGATGTTGGGGCTGGCGCGCAATAACCTGAGCGCTGACGATTACGGCCAATTGACCAAAGCCGTGCCTGGGCTGGACCTGCTGTCGGGCGCCAATGCGCTGGGCGGGTTGAGCGGGCTGGGTGAAATGCTGGGCAAGAACAGCGAAAGCCAGTCGGCGCTGAGCCATGCGCTGGGTAATGACGTTGAGAACCGCAGCGACCTGGACAGTGCGTTCAAGGCGTTGGGGATGGATACCGGGATGATCGGGCAGTTTGCGCCGTTGATTCTGCAGTACCTCGGCCAGCAGGGCATCGCCGGGTCGTTGCTGCAGAACCTGGGTAGTTTGTGGACTACGCCGGCGCCGTTGGCTCAGCCTTCGGTCTGAAGGGTATGCAGGGCCGCTGCTGGCCCTATCGCCGGGTTGCCGGCTCCTACAGGGTGCTCACCGACTTCAAGTGCAGCGGTGAACCTGTGGGAGCCGGCTTGCCGGCGATGAGGCCGGTGCAGCCAGCATGTATTCCCAGTCAGGCGGCTTCGGAGAAGTCCACCAGGCTAACCGGGCGACGGAAGCCGGCAGTCAGTACCGCCAGGTACGCAAGCCCCAGGGCGAACCAGCACAGGCCAATCACCAAGGTCAGCGCCGACAGGCTGGTCCACAGCCACAAGGTCAGGCTCAACCCCACCAGCGGCACCGCGCCATAGCACAGCAGGCCCTTGAGGTTACGCTGCGCGCTGTCATCCATCAGGTGGGTTTTCACCACTGCCAGGTTCACCGCCGAGAACGCCACCAGCGCGCCAAAACTGATCAGCGAGGCGAGGGTGGACAGGTCGATCACCAGCGCCAGCAGCGAAAACGCCGACACCAGAAGAATGGCGAACACCGGCGTGCCGAGGCGTGGCGACAGGTGGCCGAAAGTACGCTGCGGCAGCACCCGGTCACGGCCCATGGTGTAGAGAATGCGTGACACCGCTGCCTGGGAGGCCAGTGCCGAGCCCAGGCTGCCGGCCACATAGGCGGCGGTGAAGAAGTTGGCCAGGAACTGCCCGCCCGCCTTTAACATCACCTCGTTGGCGGCTGCATCGGCGTTGGCGAAGGTGCTGCCGGGCAGCACCAGCTGGCTCACGTAGGCCAGCACGGTGAACAGCAGGCCGGCGAACAGGGTGGTGAGGATGATCGCACGCGGCACGTCGCGGCGGGCGTCGCGGCTTTCCTCAGCCAAGGTGGATACTGCGTCGAAGCCCAGGAACGACAGGCACAGTACCGCAGCGCCAGCCATCAGCGGGCCGAAGCCGGGTGCGCTGCCATCACCGCTCAGCGGCGTCAGCCAGTCGATTGGCTGGCCATTGCCCAAGGTCTGCCAGGACAGCGCCACGAACACGCCGATGAACACGATCTGCGCACCGACGATCAGGTTGCTGGTCTTGGCCACCGAGTTGATGCCGACCACGTTGAGCACGGTCACCAGGGCGATGGAGGCGAGCACGAAGGCCCAGGCAGGCACCGCCGGGAAGGCGATGTTGAGGAACAGGCCGATCAGCAGGTAGTTGATCATCGGCAGGAACAGGTAGTCGAGCAGCAGCGACCAGCCGGCCAGGAAGCCGACGTTCTGGCCGAAGGCCATGTTGGTGTAGGAATACGCCGAGCCCGCGACGGGGAAGCGCTTGACCATGAAACTGTAGGACGCGGCGGTGAACAGCATGGCCAGCAGGGTGACCAGGTAGGCGCCGGCGGTACGACCACCGGTGAGTTCGGTGACGATGCCGTAGGTGGTGAAGATGGTCAGCGGGACCATGTAGACCAGGCCGAAGAACACCAGGGCGGGGAGGCCCAGGACACGGCGGAGCTGGGGCGGGGCGGAGCTAGTTGGGTTGGCCATTGATCGATCCAGGCTTTTTTGTAGTTGTGCTTTGATCGATTTTTATCCACTTAGGTGGGGTGTGACAAAGAAGTATTCCTTATGCTGATTATTAGCCAGGGTTTTAATCGGGCATTTGCATTCATTGGCCTCTTCGCGGGCCTGTCCCGCGAAGAGGCCGGTCCAGAATGACGGCTTAGCGCATCTCCGAGCGCAACTGCTCGATCCGCTGATCCTTCTCCTCCCACAGCTGGTTCACCCATGCCTGCACAGACTGGCGGAACGCCGGGTCACTTTCGTAATCCCCCGCCCACAACGCCGGGTCCAGTTCACGCACTTGTATGTCGATAATCACCCGGCTGATGCTGCCATTGAGCAATGCCCAGAAGCCCGGCGCCTGGTCCCCTGGGTACACGATAGTCACATCCAGCAGCGCATCCAGTTGCTCGCCCAGGGCCGCCAGCACGAATGCCACGCCGCCGGCCTTCGGCTTGAGCAGATGGCGATAGGGCGATTGTTGTTCCCGGCGCTTGGCCTCGGTAAAGCGAGTACCTTCGAGGTAATTGACCACGGTCACCGGCTGGCGCTTGAACAGCTCGCAGGCGGCCTTGGTGATTTCCAGGTCCTTGCCCTTGAGCTCTGGATGCTTCTCCAGGAACGCCTTGCTGTAGCGCTTCATGAACGGGTAATCCAGGCCCCACCAGGCCAGGCCCAGCAGCGGCACCCAGATCAGTTCCTTTTTCAGGAAGAACTTGAAGAACGGCGTGCGGCGATTGAGGCTTTCGATCAATGCCGGAATGTCGACCCAGGTCTGGTGGTTGCTGACCGCCAGGTAGGAGGTGTCCTTGCGCAGGCGCTCGACGCCGCGGATGTCCCAGCGGGTGGGGATGCACAAGGCAAAGATGGCCTTGTCGACTTCCGACCAGGTTTCGGCAACCCACATCACTCCAGCCGAGGCATAGTCACGCCAGCGGCCTGGCAGCACCAGCTTGAGCAGGGCAAAGACCAGCAGCGGGCCGATCAGCACCAAGGTGTTGAGCAGCAGCAGGGAGGTGGTAAGAATGCCGGTCAGCAGGCGACGCATAAAGAGACTCTTGTTGTGGGATTAGAACGGGCGGCAATGATAAGCAGCGCCGCGGCCAACGCCAAATGTCCAATGCCGGGCGGCAGGAACAAATGTTTCACATTATGTTGTTTAGGCTTGTGACAGCGAACCTATCCTGCTTGCACAGTCTAAGCACTGACCCCCCTCAAGGAAGCCTGCCTGTGAAACCACTGCTTGCCCTGTTGTCGTTGTTGGCGCTGCCGGTCATGGCCGCCGAGCCCACGCTTTACGGCCGTTACGAGAACATCGCCCTGCCCGAGCTTGGCCAGACCCTGAAGGCGAAGATGGACACAGGCGCCTACACCGCGTCGTTATCGGCCAAGGACATCGAACCCTTTACCCGCGACGGTGAGGATTGGGTGCGCTTCCGTCTGGCGACCAAGGACGCTGATGGCAAGGTGTACGAGCACAAGGTTTCGCGCATCAGCAAGATCAAGAACCGTGCCGACGAAG
>NZ_BCBH01000072.1:0-3458 GCF_001320525.1 Pseudomonas sp. NBRC 111131
CCGCCGAGCGCTTCGTCGTTGCCCCGTTCGGCAGCGGCGAGCGGCTGTACCGCACCGGCGACCTGGCGCGCCAGCGCGAGGACGGGGTGATCGAGTATGCCGGGCGTATCGACCATCAGGTGAAGATTCGCGGCCTGCGCATCGAGCTGGGTGAAATCGAAGCGCGCCTGCAGGAGCAGGATGCAGTGCGTGAAGCGGTGGTGGTGGCTGCCGATGGCCCAAGCGGCAAGCAACTGGTGGCTTATCTGGTGCCTGAGCCCGTGTCCCTGGCACGGGCCGAAACCGAGATCCAGGGTGGCTACCTGCAAGGCGTCAAGGCGCAACTGCTGGACGTGCTGCCCGACTACATGGTGCCGGCGCAGTGGGTGTTGCTCGAGCACATGCCGCTCTCGCCCAACGGCAAGCTGGACCGCAAGGCCCTGCCCAAGCCCGATCCGGCGCAAACGCGCAGCGAGTACCAGGCGCCACGGAACGACCTGGAGCAGCAGTTGGCGCTGATCTGGCAGGACGTGCTGCGCCTGGAACAGGTGGGGGTGGACGACAATTTCTTCGAGCTGGGTGGTGACTCGATCATCTCCATTCAGATTGTCAGCCGCGCCCGTCAGGCAGGCATCCGCTTCGCGCCGCGCGACCTGTTCCAGCACCAGAGCATCCGCCGCCTGGCCACCGTGGCGCAACTGAGCGAAAGCCTGCAGGTGGAGCAAGGGCCGGTCACCGGCCAGGCGCCACTGCTGCCGATCCAGCAGGCCTTCTTCGAAACGACCATCCCTAATCGCCAGCACTGGAACCAGTCGCTGCTGTTGGCACCGGCCGAGCCGCTGGACGGCGATCTGCTGGCCCAGGCCCTGGCCCTGGTGCTGCAACACCATGATGCCTTGCGCCTGCGCTATCACCAGGCCGACGGCGTGTGGGGGCAGACGCACCAGGCGTTGCCGAGCGCCGAGGAACAGGTCTGGCATCGCCAGTTCGACAGCCTCGATGCCTTGCCGGCCTTCTGCACCGAAGTGCAACGCAGCCTCGACTTGAGCACAGGCCCGATGCTGCGTTTGGCCCTGATGACGTTGCCCGACGGCACGCAGCGCCTGTTGCTGGCCATCCACCACCTGGTGGTGGACGGCGTCTCCTGGCGCATCCTGCTCGAAGACCTGCAAGCGGCCTATCGCCAGTTGCAGGCCGGCCAGGCGCCGCGTCTGCCGGCCAAAACCACCTCGTACAAGGCCTGGGGCGAGCGTCTGGCCGAGCATGCCCGCTGCGCGACCATGGTGGCGCAGCTCGGCTACTGGCAACGGTTGCTGGCAGGCGCCCCGCACGACCTGCCACGCGACAACCCGACGGGCGCGATGGACAACCGTCATGCCCGCAGTGTGGCGACCCGTCTGGATGCCACCCGTACCCGTCAGCTGCTGCAGGAGGCGCCTGGCGCCTATCGCACCCAGGTCAACGACCTGTTGCTGACCGCCCTGGCGCAGGTGGTCTGTGCCTGGAGCGGTGAGTCGTCCGCTCTGGTGCAACTGGAAGGGCATGGCCGCGAGGACCTGTTCGAGGACATCGACCTGTCGCGCACGGTAGGTTGGTTCACCAGCCTGTTCCCGGTGCGCCTGACGCCGGCCAGCGATACGGCGGCTGCGATCAAGGGCATCAAGGAGCAACTGCGCGCCACCCCGGACAAAGGCCTGGGTCATGGCCTGTTGCGCCATCTGGGTAGCGAGGAGGCGCGTGCCACCCTTGCCGGGTTGCCGCAGCCACGCATCACCTTTAACTACCTGGGGCAGTTCGATGGCGACTTTGCCGAGGGCGCGCTCTGGGTACCGGCGGCAGAAGGGCGTGGCGCCGGGCAGGACCCACTGGCGCCGCTGGGCAACTGGTTGAGTGTCGATGGCCAGGTGTTCGGTGGTGAACTGAGCCTGAACTGGACCTTCAGCGGCGATGTGTACGCCGAAGCCACCATCGCCCGGCTGGCACAGGCCTACCAGCAGGCCCTGGAGGCGCTGATCGAGCATTGCCTGGTCCAGGCCCATGCCGGGCTGACACCGAGCGACGTACCGCTGGCCGGGCTGGACCAGGCCCAGCTCGATACCCTGGCGCTGCCGGCGCGTGAAATTGCCGATGTCTACCCGCTGTCGCCCATGCAACAGGGCATGCTTTTCCACAGCCTGTACGAAGCCAACAGCCGTGCGTATGTCAACCAGATGCGCCTGGACATCCGAGGCCTGGATGTCGAACGGTTTGCCAGCGCCTGGCAACAGGCGGTGGATCGTCATGAACTGCTGCGCGCCGGGTTCATCTGGGAGGCGGCGCTGGAGGCGCCGCGTCAGGTGATCTACCGTCAGGCCGCCTTGGAAATCGTCGTCGAACAGGCTGACCCCGTATGCCCGCAAGCGCTCGATCAGCGGGCCACCGCTGAACTGGACCGTGGTTTCGACCTGGCGCGTGCGCCGTTGCTGCGTTTGTGCCTGTTGCGCACGGGGGCGGACTGTCATCACCTGATCTACACCAGCCACCACATCCTGATGGACGGCTGGAGCAATTCACGTCTGTTGGGGGAGGTGTTGCAAACCTACGCCGGTCAGGCAGTCGCTGCGCCGGAAGGCCGCTATCAGGATTACCTCGCCTGGCTGCAGCGCCAGGACAAAGCCGACAGCCAGCGTTTCTGGCAGGGCCAGCTGGCGCCTCTGGAGGAGCCAACCCGTCTGGCCTTGGCTTGCGCCCGTGGGGCCGATGCCGAACCCGGCCAGGCATTGCACAGCGTTCGCCTGAGCAGCGAACAGACGCGCCGCCTGCAGGCCTTCGCGCGACAGCAGCAAGTCACGCTCAACACCCTGGTGCAATCCGCCTGGCTGCTGCTGTTGCAGCGCTACACCGGCCAGCGCAGCGTGGCCTTCGGTGCCACGGTGTCCGGGCGCCCGGTGGAGCTGGTCGGTATCGAGCAGCAACTGGGGCTGTTCATCAACAGCCTGGCGGTGGTCGCCACGCCGGACGGCGCCCTCACTGTGGCCCAGTGGGCTCAGGCGGTGCAGGCGCAGAACCTGGCCTTGCGCGACCATGAACACATGCCGCTGGCAGAGGTCCAGCGCCTGGCCGGTCGCAACGGCGAGGCGCTGTTCGACACCTTGCTGGTGTTCGAGAACTATCCGGTTTCCGAAGCTTTGCAGGCGGCGCCGGGCGGTCTTGGTTTCAGCAACCTGGCCTACAGCGAGCAGAGCGGCTATGCCTTGACCCTGATCGCTCAGGTCGGTGAAGCACTGGAGCTGGCCTTCAATTACCTGACCCAGGACTTCGCCGAACCGACCATTCGGCGCATCGCCGGCCAGCTCCAGCACCTGCTGCTGCAGTTCATGGCGCAGCCCCAAACGCCGCTGGGCGAGTTGCCGCTACTGGAGCAAGCCGACCAGCAACAGGTAGTCGAGCAGTGGAATGCCACGGCGCGGGCATACCCCGGCACGCCCTATGTGCACCAA
>NZ_BCBH01000073.1:0-3391 GCF_001320525.1 Pseudomonas sp. NBRC 111131
GAGAGCCACCCAAGGACGGATGCTCGCTAATGGCCTACTACGCCAATCTGTTCGAATTGCGCCTCTCCGATTTTCCCAATCCCGGTACGCCTTGGGTCAATGCCACAGGAATTTTTCTAAGAGAGGGGCAGTTGGATGGGACGGGGGAGCCGACGCTGCTGATATGGCGCAATCCTGAGGGGACGACACCGCCACCGACGCTCACTCTCCAGCGGGTCTACAACAAATGGCGGCGCTTTGCAGAGCAGTTCGCCGAACGGGTAGCCAGTCACTATGGCACTGCAGACTGGGAATCGATGTGGTCTGCCATCGTCGAGCGTTATCACCGCTTGTCATTCAGAGACCTTGTGCAACTGCCTGCCTTGAGTGCATGGGATCCTGCATATCCGGGTGACTTCGGTGGGTTAGGCATGAGCAGCGACGAATCAGCGATATTCTACGCGATCGGCATTGGAGACGGCAGTTGGGGAGCATTCTATGATGTCTGCTGCTTGTACCCGCTGCGTACCGCAATCTTTGGTTTCAGTAGCCATTTACAGTTGGTGCACGGGCGCGTTGATGAAGCTGGTGTACCCTACGCCGCCCCGTATCTGGGCTCGGGCCATCTGCCCGATAGCAGAGGGCTCATGTTCCAGGCGCCAGCCTATCTGGGCGTTGCGGCGATGGATGATTGCCTACTGTTCATGGATGTCGGGATGCAGGGTAAGTCGCTCTATCATCACCTTGTTGACCGCCACGACGGGCTGCTGACCGACAGCGCTGTCTGCGCTCTGCATAAGCTGCCCGATGGTCGTATCCGAGTCGATTACAGTTGGCAGCGAAGTGATCCGGCGCAGGTGGAGTTGTTGCATGATGACTTCGATAGCGTGATCCTGACCACACCTTCCTGGCTGATTGAAACCCAGATACAGATCGATGGCTTCAATCGAGAAATGTTGCCACAACCGATCATCGATGCATGGAGGCATGCCCACTGGGAAACCAGTTGCAAGGTCTACGCACCACTCCAGAAGCGCTTCCTGGACTGCCAATCGGCTATGCCACAGATCCTTGTTACGGACAGCTTCGTCCACGACGTTTATGCCTACCGCTACAACGACAGCTACGCCGATGACTGCATCCTTCTGAGTTATACCTGGGAAGATGACGCTACTAAGCTGGGAGCGTTTTCGGACGAGCAATTAGCCAATAAATGCATCGGGGAGCTCGATCGAATTCTGATGCGCTGCACCAACGTTGGTGAACCCATATCGCCCTATATCGATACTCGAAACATTCGTATACAGCGGTGGATGACAGATAAAAACGCCCTTGGCTGTGCAAAACTCTATCGGGCTGGCACCTATTACGATGCGGTTAGCCTGATGAAATATAATCGCGATCTGAGTGTTGCCTCTGGGCTCTATCTGGCTGGAGAGTCCTTCTCTGTAGATGCGGGCTGGACAGAACCTTGCCTGCGCACGGCAATCGACACCGTGATAAACCTTTGCAATCGGACTTCAGCAACGTTCAATGGTGGCTTCACCTTAGACCACTATCCGCATTACCAAGTACGGTAGGCAGGGTTTTGGCAGTGAGTATGTAAGAGTCTTCCTTCTATACACATTCCGTTTTCCTACTAGTTTGTGGGAGTGAGCTGACTATCGCTCCCCGACTCATCGCCACTCTACTAGCGCCTTCCACAACAACGATAAAAGGAAGCCGCCATGTCTGAGCACTGCACTCCCGTCAGTCCCGTGCGAATCGCAGTCATCCAATATGGCCCTCAGGTGGGGATCGACTACTGTGACAGCAATCTTGGCAAAGGGCTGGCCTTGGCCCGGCGCGCTGTGAACGATGGTGCCAACCTGATTGTGCTGCCGGAACTTGCCAACACCGGCTATACGTTCACCTCACGGGCCGAAGCTTACGCCCATGCCCAAACCTTGCAAGACGGCAGCTGTGTGCAGGCGTGGGCCAACTTCGCAAGGGACAATCACGTTTATCTGGCGGCGGGTTTTGCCGAGCGAGATGGCCTGAAGCTGTATGACAGTGCAGTACTCTTCGGGCCGGAGGGTTTGCTTGGGCACTACCGCAAAGCACATTTATGGAACCAGGAAAAGCTATGGTTCACCCCTGGTGACTTGGGTTTCCCCGTATTCGAGACGCCCATTGGGCGTATCGGCTTGCTCATTTGCTGGGATATCTGGTTTCCCGAAGTCCCTCGCGTGATGGCGGCGCAAGGTGCCGACATCCTCTGCAGCCTGAACAACTGGGTATGGACGCCACCGCCTCTTTTCGATGAAGCCGGGCGCTGCATGGCCTCTTACTTGACCATGACTGCAGCACACGTCAACAACGTCTACATTGCGGCGGCCAATCGTATAGGTAGCGAGCGTGGCGGGCGTTTCCTGGGCTGCTCGCTGATTGCAGGAACCAACGGCTGGCCGATCGGTGAGGTAGCCAGTGCAGAGGAAGAACATATCCTCTATGCCGATGTAGACCTCAGTGCTGCACGTTCTGCGCCGATCTGGAACAGCCTCAACGACCTGCCACGGGACCGGCGCACAGATCTCTATGACCATACCCTCGGTTATCGGCTGCATGCCCCGATGCCGCGCTGAGGAGTCGGACATGAAAGAGATGAATGTCCCGACGCGGCAATGGCCATTACTGGTGGTATTCACCTGCATGCTCCTACTGCTGATCAGCAGCCTGGTTGTTGGTCAATGGCCGGACTATGGATACACCATTGCAACGATTGATCAGCCCCTGAGCCGTTTGCGTTGGATAGTGGGTGATATCAGTGAGGTCGCTTTCTACAAGCATGAGTTGCCCGCGTTAGGCTTGCTGCTGGGTGCCTGTCTGGCGCATTGGGCATCGGTCCGTGGCTACCGCTGGCAAGGCTTTGCCATTTGCTATGGCAGTGGTCTATGGCCTTGGGTTGTCGGCAGTTCACTGTTGGGTCTGTTGCTGAGCCACGGCTTATGGGGATGGACCTTGGCCGCTGGCGTGTGGCAACCGACCTTCGTCGCCTTCGTGTCGTTGCCAGCTGCAATGGTGCTCCTGTTGGGTGGCGGCTGGCAGGTAACGATCAGCGGTGCAGTGCTGGGTGCACTGTTGGTAACGCCTGCCAGCCTGTTCTTCGTCAACTACCTGTGTATTCCTCTGCAACTGCCGGTAGTGATTGGCAACGTGAGCGGCATGGCCGTGGCAAGCGCTGTCGCGTTTATGATGTGCAGACGTTTTCCGTCATGGGTGGGGCAGGGTCGAAAGCACATCGCGTTGCAGCCTGTCAGCGGCGAGCCGAATTACGGCGTGGTCTGGACCCTGCGCCGCGTATTGGCCGACTTCAGCGAGGCGCCATTCTTTGGCAATGAGCTTGCCAGTCTGGGACTGCTTCTAGGCTTGC
>NZ_BCBH01000074.1:0-2859 GCF_001320525.1 Pseudomonas sp. NBRC 111131
GGCGGTGACGGTCACCTTGGCGCTGTAGTCCTTCAGTACCTTGGCGGTAAAGACTTGGGCTGCCGGAAACTGGCTCAGGATCTCCCGCGCACGAGCATCAGCTTCTTCCTGTGTGGCATAGCGATTGTTATTAGCGGAATCGAAGTTGTTGCTCAGATTGATAGCGACGTAAGGCATGGATGTTTCCTCTTTGTTGATGATTATCTAAATGGAAATGGGTAATCGGATGCTCGAATGACGAGCGCTTGTGGTTGGCGATCTGTTGGGATATCAAACCATGATGTATTTGAGTTACCGAAGGTGGTGGCTGTTGTTGCTACTGCCGGACTAAAAAAGAACCGAACTCCATTTTGAGACCCGCCACACCCCTCGCTCGCGCCAACTCGATACAATCCATCGCCAACATCTGATCCTTGATTCAAGCCGCAACTCCTAGAGAATGTAAGGCAAGCAGCTAGTTCGCCGCTAACACTCCCGACAAAGACGGCCCCTTTGGGTTGTCTGAAATCAGAGCCTGACCACTCTCTACCAGATGTTTCATTTGCACCACCCACATACGGGGTTGCTCGAGAGTCAGCGCCCGGGACTTGAGTTGGATTGATTGGTGGCGGGTTCACAGTTGCCACTATGTTCAGTGGCGGCATGCCTGTTGTGAAACTCACCCTCCCGGATGCGTCGTAACATTCCATGCCGCTTCTCTCACCCACATCGCGCATCAGATCAAATACAAATGCCTTGGTGCCAGGCGTGCAGCCTTGGAAGTACAGGGTTCGTACATCCCCACTTACGCTTTCACCGCAAGGTTTCCCGTCACCTACCAAGAAAACGAGAGGGGATACCGCGCCGGTTACCGTCATCCCGCATATGGGGTCAAGCAAATTCAGATATGACCAGCTGCTTTCCTCATTGGGGGGAAGGTTTGCAGAGCGGATATAGTACCGGCCCCATCTATCCACCAAATTTAGGTAACCGCTCTTCAGCAGGCCGTAACAGATACGATCGATATCAAATAAGAGGGAGCCGTCCTCCTTGTAGGCTTGGAATCCAACGGGCATATGTCATCCTAATAGTATCCATAATAGATACGGCAATTGGCAGAAAATTGGCCAAACCAAGTTGAGTGCTGGTATTGCCATGACAGCGTATTTCCAGAAACTGTTACACCTGGTTTCTTTCCCTTCCACTGCTGCGTGTCGACCAACGTAACCACAATGTAAAAGCGCTGTTTGCCGGCAGGGAGCGCAGGCATAGCAACAGCTCCATTTGCGGCATTGGTTACAACTTCTCCTTGATGCTGACTGATAGACATCGTCATATTGACGAGTAGCCTACCGTCAGCACCGTATATTTCCAGACCATTCGGCATAGATCAGTCCCATTCGCCCATTCTTATTCGCCGAATACCGTTGATCACCATGTCAATGCCTCGGCGATTATATACAGTGTACGCCGTGGCCGTTTTATTAAGCATGATGATCGTCCCTGAGGCGAAGTCCATTCGCATAATTGGTGTGCCGTCATTGGCGAGCTCAGAAGAGTTGATTGAGTTTCCTACAATGGCTTTCTGAACAGCCAATTTCGAAATCAGCGCATCATCGATGAATACCTGACCGTTCTGAACAGCGAACGGCACGATCAGGCCCTCACCCACCGGGTTCATAACCGCGAACCGGTTGGCCAGTACAACAAAGCTCGACTGGAACGTGCCACCCTGGTTCTCAAGCCCCAGACCAAACCCGGCTGCGTAGTAGGTACCGCCGGACGTGAGGCCTAGTTTCACAGACCAGGTGGCGTTCACTTTCCCGTTGAGTGCAGCCTGCGCCGTGCTTATCTGCTGCACAGTGGCATTGGTGGTGCCCAGATTGCTCTGGACTGTATCGACACGTCTGCCAAGCGCGGTATCGCCGTCACTGCGCGCAGTGGCTTCAGTCTGAATCGCCGCATTGGCATCGCCCACCGACGCATACAACCCGTCGATACGCTGAGACTCTGCCGTCAGCTTGTTGCCCTGCTGGGTGACCGTGGACGACAGCGACTCCACCGCCTTGCTCGATGCGCTAGGCCCGAGTCGGCCAATCGCGATCCAGTCCACATCAAACACCCCGCCCGACGTATTGCCGAAGTCGAGGCGGATGCTGGTGATGATGTTGGAGACCCAGTCAGTGCCGCCAGCAGTCAACGCCGACATGTCCCACTCGACGACAGCAGTCTGTCCTACAGCCAGGTTTGGGTTGGCGATCGACTTGAAATAGCTCGAGGACTGCCCGTGGCTTGCAGTGGAGTAAAACACCCGCCCATCCCAGTCGGCAGGAGCGCCAGCCCTACGGGTGATCCTCGCCCTGATCAGCGGATACTGTCCGCCAGGTACGGCCAACGTGCCAGGACTCACGATCCTAGGATCGTTACTGTTGGCCGTGACCGTCAGCACGCCATTGGCAGCGCTGATAGTGGCCCCGGCTACAGTCCAGCCTTCAGTGCCCGTGTCGAACTGCCAAAGTGCATCCTGAGCCGCATCAAGCCCCGACGCGCCCAGGTTGCCCTGGATCTCGCCAACGGTGTTGTTCAGTTCGGTGAGGCTGTTGGACTGACTAGTGATCAAACCCTCCGCAGCGGACACTCGATTGGTCACCGCATCCAACGCCGACGCTGAGGCCTTGGTGGCCAGACCATTGGTGCTGCTGTTTACCGCATTTTCCAGCGTCGTGGTACGGCTTGCGACGCTGGTCAGCGTTGCGCCCTGCTGGCTGACCGTAGACGACAGGCCATCTACCGCAGCCGAAGTGGCAGCGTTGTTGACCGCGTTTACCTGGCCATTGTCCCGCCACCCGGTTGCCCGGGAACCGTATTCTGCCTGCGGCC
>NZ_BCBH01000075.1:0-2799 GCF_001320525.1 Pseudomonas sp. NBRC 111131
CAAGGCGAAAAACACCTTGCTTGTGGCCATTCCAGGCTGCCCTTTTCCTATGCAAGCTCACTACCCCTAGCTATCATGCCAGCCTTATTCCAAGTCGAGACTGGCATGCTGAAGTTGTTGAATCTCCTCAAGGATGGCCGGTTCCATTCCGGCGAAGCCTTGGGGGCAGCCCTTGGGGTGAGTCGCAGTGCCGTTTGGAAGCAGCTGCAGCACCTGGAAAGTGAACTGAACCTCACTATTCACAAGGTTCGCGGGCGCGGTTACCAGCTAGCGGCGCCGCTTGCCCTGCTCGAGGCACAGGCTATTGCCGAGTTTGCCGCGGGCGAGCAGTGGCCCGTATTCATCCATGAAGCGATTGATTCGACTAACGCTGAAGGGCTCCGCCTTGTGGCCGAGGGGCAGGTCGCTCCATTTCTGGTCCTGGCCGAGCGCCAGAGTGCTGGGCGCGGACGGCGCGGCCGCCAGTGGGTGAGCCCGTTCGCAGAAAATCTCTATTACAGCCTGGTATTGCGGGTCGACGGTGGCATGCGGCAGCTCGAAGGGCTGAGCCTTGTGGTCGGGTTGGCTGTAATGCGTGCACTGCAAAGTTTCGGTGTCAAGGATGTGGGTCTCAAGTGGCCAAACGATGTGCTTGTCCGCGGTCAGAAGATAACCGGCATTCTCCTCGAGCTTGTGGGTGATCCGGCGGACGTATGTCACGTCGTTCTGGGTATCGGCATTAACGTAAATATGCAGACCAACGATCAGGTAGACCAGCAATGGACCTCGATACGGCGTGAGCTTGGTTGCACAATTGACCGTAATCGCCTGGTCGCGGTGCTTAGCCAGCAGCTGCAGCATGAGTTGGCTCGTCATCGCCGCTATGGTTTTGCTGCTTTCCAGGAGGAGTGGGAGCAGGCGCACCTGTGGCAAGGGCAAAACGTTTCGCTCATCGCCGGCAGTACCCAGATCCAGGGCGTAGTGCTGGGTGTGGACGGGCAGGGTGGTTTGCGACTTGAGGTCGACGGTGTGGAAAAGAGCTTCAGCGGTGGTGAGCTCAGTTTGAGGTTGCGTGATGATTCTTGAGCTCGATTGCGGTAACAGCTTTATCAAATGGCGTGTAATTCATGCTGCCGACGCGACGATCGTGGGTGGCGGGATCGTGGATTCGGACCAGGCTCTGGTGGCCGAGGTGAGTGCTTTGGCTTCACTGCGCATTGGCGGTTGCCGTATTGTCAGTGTGCGCAGCGAGGAAGAGACGACAGCGCTTTGCCAATTGATTGCCCAGGCGTTCTCCGTAGAGGCGCGCGTCGCGCAGCCTGCCCAGGAAATGGCCGGGGTTCGCAACGGTTACGAAGACTACCAACGACTGGGCATGGACCGTTGGCTCGCTGCGCTAGGTGCGTATCACCTGGCAAAGCGGGCGTGCCTGGTGATCGATCTGGGCACTGCCGCGAAGGCAGATTTCGTGTCGGCGAATGGCGAGCATCTTGGCGGGTATATTTGCCCGGGTATGCCGCTGATGCGCAGCCAGCTGCGCACGCATACGCGCCGTATCCGCTATGACGATGCCTCCGCCGAGCGAGCATTGACCAGCTTGGCCCCAGGGCGCTCCACCGTCGAGGCGGTCGAGCGGGGTTGTGTCCTGATGCTACAAGGTTTTGCTCGCACTCAACTCGAGCAGGCGCGCGCTTTGTGGGGCGAGGACTTCACGGTGTTCCTAACCGGCGGTGATGCTCCCCTGGTACGTGAAGCTGCGCCGCAAGCGCGTGTAGTTCCTGACCTGGTATTCGTTGGTTTGGCAATGGCTTGCCCATTGGGCTGAGGTGCTTATGCGTTGGTTGTTTCTGCTATTGCTGGTGCTTAACGTCTTCTACTACGTATGGCACCAACAGGAAGCCCCGCTGAAAGCCAAGGATGTCGCTCCACTGTCGCTATACAAAGGTAATCAACAGGAAATCCGCCTGTTGCGTGAGGCGGGCGTCTCGGCGCCGCCCCGGCGTCGTGATGAATGCCTTGTAGTAGGTGGCTTTGCTGGTCAAGAGCAGTTGGGCGCACTGCGCCAGCGCTTGCTGAGCCTGGATATCAACGCGCTACCGGTAGCCGGCCAACTGCCGGGTGCCGATGGTTTCTGGCTCAAGATAACCCCCGAAAGCGAGCGTTTGCTGGACGAAGCGGTACTCGCCAGTCTTTCCAACGATTTCAAAGACTTAAAACACAAAATTATTTTCTGCCAGGGTATTGCAACTGGTGAATAGCTTGATAGAATGGCGCCCGCTTCACAGGGAACACCACTCAGGTGGTGGCGCTGGAAGCGGTTGTCAAAGTAGCTAACTTCAAGATTTAATTGAAAAAAAAGCTTGACAACAGGACGGCAAGAGTTGAAAATGCCGCCCACAAAGCAGGAGGGATTCCCGAGCGGCCAAAGGGGACGGACTGTAAATCCGTTGCGAGAGCTTCGAAGGTTCGAATCCTTCTCCCTCCACCAGTTTTAGCGAGAGCTGCAGGCTCCGCGGGTATAGTTTAGTGGTAGAACCTCAGCCTTCCAAGCTGATGATGCGGGTTCGATTCCCGCTACCCGCTCCAGGTTTGCTGGTTTTTGCAAAAAGTGTTTCGCTCTTGTAGCTCAGTTGGTAGAGCACACCCTTGGTAAGGGTGAGGTCAGCGGTTCAAGTCCGCTCAAGAGCTCCATATAAACAAGGCAGATATGAAAATATCTGCCTTTGTTTTATCAGCGCAAGACTATTTCTTCTGCGGAGGATTGTATCGATGGCTAAGGAAAAGTTTGATCGTTCCCTTCCCCACGTTAACGTCGGCACT
>NZ_BCBH01000076.1:0-2642 GCF_001320525.1 Pseudomonas sp. NBRC 111131
CTCAGCGCTCATCATGAATCCAAAAGCCTTGAAGCTCGCCTCGCGCACGGCCCACTCCAAGCTTGGTCCGCTCAGCGCCTCGACAAACACCGTCTGGTAGGTATGGTCAGTTCGGCAACGTCCCAGCAAGCCCGGAGCGGTTGCTCGTGCGAGGAGCACTGAAGCGCCAGTTGCGTGCTCGGCTCCATTCACTTCCGCTACCACCAGATCGCTGTGACTCACCGCGACGACATCCTTCAGGCTGAGCTGGGGTCGAGAGAGCTCTGACTTGGCCATGTCGAGCGCATGCTGCGCGGTGGCCGCAGCGAACAGTTCGCCGGTGACCACTCGGAATGCTTTCAAGCGGAAAGTCTCCGCGACTGCGGGGCGTTGATTGGTTTGCTCGACTTGTTGCATGTTGGGGTTCTACGCAAATTCACTGGGTGGTAATTGGAGGGTCTCGAAGGCGGATGACGTCAGCCAACACCCGCTCGCACCATTCGCACTTTCACCCCTCGTTGCTCGAAAGCCCTGGCTACGCGTACTTGACGCTCATCTTTGCCATCGCTGAAGACAATGGCGTGGGTCACTCCACCTGGCAGAGTTTCTGGGCTCAAATGCCTGAGCACCGAGCTCGACGGGACCTTCAGCTTCTTGCTCAATAGCTCACGATGCCGCTCACCCGTGATCAAGCAGTCAAGGACGATCTGTTTTACCTGGTGATCGAGGATGAACTTGGCGATTCGGTCGACTTGAGCCTTATCGATCGTGGGGCCTGCGGTGCTGATGAAAAGCTTTGGTATGACCTGGGCTTCGGCTTTATCAGCCTCTCGGAGAAACACAACGACCTGATCGCATGTTCTGCAGCTGTAGAACGCTTTCCTCTGGACCATGCGGTTGTGCCTTTTCGTCGACAACCGAAAGCGCTTTCCTTCACACCCGCACCGATACAGAAACTCTCTCTTGACCGATCGCGACGTGTCGAGCTGGTGACACCTATCGGCCCGGATCTGGAATACCTCGACCATGACCTGGGTCCACTCAGCACCGTGCGGCTCAACCTTCGCCCCCCAAATCAAATAAGTGATGTAGTGGGCTACCTCATGCGGGCAGATATTATTGAGGTACTCCGAAAGGTTCTCTCGGGCCAGGATACGGTTGAATCGGAACTGCAGGTCGTAGCACCGGCCAGTTTCCTTGTTTTGGCGGTACCTGAACATGCCACCTGTTTTACCAGTAAGGTCAAACAGGACCGGTATCTCGGGAATGTCACGGGAAAAGTAGGATGCGGCCATCTCCAGGCACTCGGTGACTCGAATCCTAACCGCCTTCAACTCGTCGACAGCGCGCATCAGATTTCAGCCACTCGCAGCACCTGAAAGCTCAGCTGGGTGTCGTTAGCAGAGAAAAGTGTAGGCATGGCCGGGATCCTGGGTAGAGACAGAAAATATTACACGTACGCGTTATGTATCGCAAACCAATAAACCAGAATGATAGCCCGCTCCGCCATCTCCATGCATTAGCGAAAGGCTTTTGCTCAGGCTGCCGGCGCGGGCTGCGGGTAAAAAAAAACCTCAGCATGGCTGAGGCTTCTGGTGAGAGTGATACTTCAGGACTACCTAGGCACGAGCTTTACGGCAGCGAGAAGGATCCGGTCATAGCGCATGACCAATTGTTTGAGACGGCGGCTAGAAACGTTGTCCTTGATCGCTTTCGCCACCATTCGCTCATGCCGTGCTTGAGCACGACGCAGCCTCTGCCCTTGAATTCCCGCCCACAGATTGAGAGGCATTTCCGGACCAGTAGGGGTCGAGTTGAGTGTTCCCATTTGCAATCTCCTGAGGCTTGCGTTGCATGACCTAGGGAGATGTGGAACAACGCTACATACGTCTCAGTCCACGTAGCTCCCAGGAGAACAACGCAAACACCCCAGAACGCTGCGGGACCCCTGGCAAGGTCCCGCCTACTTAGCCTTGGATTTCTTCGGAATCACAATTACTGGCAAGCCGCGGACCGCATCATCCCAGTGCAGGTCACGATCTGGATCGCTGGCAATTTTGCTGATCCACACAGCGGTTTTTTTCCAGCGAATTGCAAGCTTGCGGCCATTCCAGCCGCGGGCCTTGTACGCACCCTTGAATTCATCAGGGGTCAACAGCGGTTGTTGCAGCTGAACTTCGGGCAAGCCGCGGACCGCGTCATCCCAGTGCGGACTACGGTCTAGGTCGTTGACCAACCTGCTGATCGAGAAAGCGGTTTTTTTCCAGCGAATGGCGAGCATACGACCATTCCAGCCGCCTGCCTTGTACGCGGCCTTGAAATCGTTCGGGCTCAAAAGCGGTTGTTGCAGTTGAACTTCGTTGTCCAAATTCTTGCACCCGAAAATGTATGGGTAGACGGCATGCTGGCAGAGTCAGTCAATTATGATGGCCTTGGACAAATCCCAATCTGCAGGTGCTGCTGCACTAGTCGCAAAGGCAAATCGCATAGCGACCGAGGGTGAATTGTTCTTCATCAGCTAGGCGGCTGCACCAGCGCACATCGCTGCGACCGCGGGTCAACTCTTTGGCCCCACCCTCATCCACGCAAGCACAATGGAAGGCTCCATTTTTAAACTATAGGACAACACTTATCAACCTGAGGCTCCCCGTCACCATTCTCAA
>NZ_BCBH01000077.1:0-2641 GCF_001320525.1 Pseudomonas sp. NBRC 111131
TGCGGATTTCGGTGAACGTGACCGAGCGTTTCGCTAATACGTGACCGGTGCTTCCACCCCGGTTGCGCGGGTTCTGGATTGTAATCGCATCGGTCACGATGCGGCTTGTTCCTCGGCTTTTTTTCGGCGCAGCGACTCGCCTTTCATCGTCAGTCGGTAGGCGTTGTGCACCAGGCGGTCGAGGATGGCATCGGCCAGGGTCGGGTCGTTGATCCAGCCGTGCCAGTGCTCGATGGGCAGTTGGCTCGTCAGGATGGTGGAGCGGCTGCCAGCGCGGTCGTCGATCACCTCCAGCAGGTCATGCCGGGCTCCTTCCTCCAGCGGGGCTAGCGCCCAGTCGTCCAGCACCAGGACGTCGACCTTTGCCAGCTGTTGCAGGGTACGGCCGAAGCTGCCGTCGCCATGAGCGATGCGCAGTTGTTCCAGCAGGCGCGGGGTGCGCAGGTACAGGGTGCTATAGCCCTGGCGGCAGGCCTGGTTGCCCAGGGCGCAGGCCAGCCAGGTTTTGCCGGCACCGGTCGGGCCGGTCAGCAGCAGGTTGTGCTGCTGGCGGATCCAGTCGCCACTGGCCAGGGTGGCGATCAGACGCTCGTCCAGGGCGCGTCCGGAGCGGCGGTCGAGATCTTCCAGGCAGGCGTTGGCGTACTTGAGCTTGGCCTTCTTGCGCAGCCGTACCAGGCGCTGGTTGTCACGCCAGGCCAGTTCGCGGTCGAGCAGTAGGCCGAGGCGTTCATCGAAGCTCAGGCTGTGGCTGGCCGGCAGCGTCCATTGCTCTTCCAGGGCGCGGGCCATGCCGTCCAGGCGTAGCTGGTGCAGTTGATTCAGGGTGTGTTGCGGCATCATCGAACAGCTCCTGTTGCGGGGGTTGGTAGTAGTCGGCGCCACGGACGTTCTTGTGGTCGCCGGGTAAGGTCGTTTCGGCGGCACGCTGGGGCAGCGGCTGTTGATCCAGGCCTTGCTGGAGCAGGTTGCGCACGCTGCGCCCGGTGAAGGCGCGCAGGTGTACGGCACGTTCGGCAGCGGCTTCCAGGCGTGCATTGCCATAGCGCCGGGCCAGCGAGAGCAGGCCGAGGCAGGCGCGGTAGCCCATCTCCGGGTGCGGCTTGTGGGTCAGTTGGTGATCGATCAGTTGGCGCGTGTAGGGGCCGATCCGCGCGCCCCAGTCGAGCAGGCGTTGTGGCGTCCATTCGCGATGCGCCTGGTGCGCCGCGGGCATGTGCTCGCGCTGGGTACTGTAAGCGCCGCGTCGCCCCAGCAGCAGGTGGCTGGCCACCCGCCGGTTGCCATGCAGCACTTCCAGGGTGTGTGCCGTCAGTCGCACGTCCACGTTCTGCCGGGCCAGGGCGGAGGGCACGCTGTAGAAGCTGCCATTGACCTCGATGTGGTAGTCGATGCTGACCTTGCAGCGCTTGAAGGTGGCGACCTCGTAGGGATGCACCGGCAACGGTCGCAAGGCCGGACGATCCAGGCGCTCGAACCAGTCGCGCCGGCAGCCATCGAGCCGCTTGAACGGGCGCCGATTCAGATCCTCCAGCAGCTCGGCGATAGCCTGGTTAAGCGCATGCAGGCTGAAGAACTGCCGGTGGCGAAGCCGCGCCATGATCCAGCGCTCGACCACCTGCACCGCCACCTCGGCCTTGGCCTTGTCCTGGGGTTTGCGTGGCCGCGCCGGCAGCATCACGGTGTCGTAATGGCGGGCGCACTCCAGCGCCGCCCGGTTCAGGCCCGGCTCGTAGCGATCCGGCTGGGCGACCAGGGCGCGCGGATTGTCCGGCACAACCATTTCCGGCACGCCGCCAAAGTAGGTCAGAGCCTGGCCCAGCGAGGTCAGCCAGTCCACCTGGGTTTCGCCTGGCGTCGCGCAGGCATAGGTGTAATTCGAGGCGCCCAGGGCGGCGACGAAGATGTGCGCCCGGCGCACTTCGCCGGTGGCCGGGTCGACCACCGGCAGCGTCGGCCCGGCATAGTCGATGAATAGCTTCTCGCCCGCACGGTGCAGCTGACGCATCGAACGTTTGAGCGTCTGGGCGTAGCGCCGGTAGTGCTCGACGAACTGGGTGTAGCGGTAGGTCGGCTGGCCCGCATGCGCGGCGAGATATTCCTCCCACAGCAGCTGCAAGGTCACGCCCTTGCGTCGCAACTCGCGGTGGATGCTCAGCACATCGGGCAGCACTCGCTCACCGCGCGGCTTGTTCGTCGACGTCGGTGCAAACAAGGCGGCCGCCAGCGCGGCCTCGTCCATGGCCACCAGCGCCGGCCAGTCCAGCCCGGCCACCCGCGCCGCCGCGATGTACTTGCTAACCACGCCCTTGGACAGCTGCAAGGCACGGGCAATCTTCTCGTGGGACAAGCCGGCCTCAAACTTGAGGCGCAGACATTCTTTGATGTTTCGCATGGCTACTCGCGGCGCCGCCATCTTCCTCTCCCGAAATCGGTCGAGGATGGCGGCGCATCAGGTCATGCGCAACGAAGGGGAAGGCTTTCGCTAAGTCGTGACCGGCGATTTCGGTAAGCCGTGACCACCTGTTTCGGAACAGGCGGAAAATCGGTCACGTTGCTACCGAAATGAGCGGTCACGCGTTAGCGAAATGACCGGTCACGATCAACCGAAACGGCCGGTCACGGTGCTCCGAAATCCGCA
>NZ_BCBH01000078.1:0-2605 GCF_001320525.1 Pseudomonas sp. NBRC 111131
TGTTGGCGCTGATGGAAAATTGACCCACCCTGCCGATTGAAATTTGACCCAGGGCGGATTGCTGATTTTGTTACCAGCAACTGTGGATAAGTCTACCAGCGCAGCTGCTGTTGCCCCCACTCCTTCGCTAGCCCAGTTCAGTTGTTTAAGACCTGCCACACGCAGCCATGTAGCAGGCCGTCGTCGCCATGAAATCAGAACGGCTCATCGTCCTCCGGTTCCTGGCCGCCCTTACGCTTTCGCTCCCGTGATTTGATCTTGGCCTGGGCCGCCAAGCTACTGTGTTGCAGGCGATAGGACTCGTTACCGGTTTCGACGATGTGGCAGTGGTGGGTCAGCCGATCCAGCAGGGCGGTGGTCATCTTGGCGTCGCCGAACACGCTCGACCATTCGGCGAAGCTCAGGTTGGTGGTGATCACCACGCTGGTGTGTTCGTACAGCTTGGATAGCAGGTGAAACAGCAACGCACCGCCGGCCTGGCTGAAGGGCAGATAACCCAGTTCGTCGAGGATGACCAGATCCATGCGCAGCAGAGCTTGGGCGATCCGCCCGGCTTTGCCGTCGTGCTTTTCGCGCTCCAGCAGATTGACCAGATCGACCGTGGAGTAGAAGCGCACGCGCTTGCCGTGCCGGGTGATGCCGGACACGGCCAGCGCAGTGGCCAGGTGGGTTTTACCGGTGCCAGGCCCACCGATCAGCACCACGTTCTGCGCGGTGTCGGTAAAGGCCAGACTGGCCAGTTCGCTGATCAAACGAGCGTCTGCGCTGGAGGCGCTGAAGTCGAAGCCGGCCAGGTCGCGGTGCATCGGCAGCTTGGCCATGTTCATCTGGTGGCTCACCGAGCGCATGGCGCGATCTGTGTGCTCTTGTTCCAGCAGGTGTTCGAGCAGCCACTTGGACGAGGCTGTGTTCGACTCACCCTGCGCAGTCAACTCCGCCCAGGCCGTGGCCATGCCGTGCAGGCGCAGCTCCTTGAGTTCCGCCATCAAATCACGCATGACCGATCTCCTCGGTCTGGCCACGCAGGCGGTCGTAGCGCGCCGTGTTAGCGACGGGGGCTTCCTTGAGCGACAAGTGGGTTTCGACGCTGGGTGGTGGTTCGGTCGCGGCCAGGCGCGCCACGACATTGAGGATGTGTTCGGCGCTCAGGCTGCCGCTTTCCAGTACCAGCTCAACAGCCACCAGCACCGCATCGAGCCCGGCGACCGGTACGGCAGCCAGAACTTGCGCCATGATCCGGTCACCGCCGGCATGACGCCCCAGACCGTGCTTAAGCTGACGCAGCGGCGCCGGCAGATCAGCAAAGGGCGCGCCGTTGCGCAGCGCACCGGGCTTGCGTTCGATCAGCGGGAGGTAGTGCTGCCAGTCATAGCTGACCTGGTCGCGATCCAGCAAGCGGACATGGCTGGCGATCAGCGCGTCGTCAGCCACCACCTCGATTCGCGTCGGATACAAACGGCTGCTGACCCACTTACCCGCGTACTCACACGGCACCGAGTAGCGGTTGCGCCCGACGCTGACCAGGCAGGTGCTGGAGACCCGCGCAGGCCGCTCGACGTAACCGTCGAATGGCGCTGGCACAGGCATCAGTTCAGCGCGCTCCAACTCCAGCACTTCGGCCACACTCAGCCCGCTGTATTGAGGGTGCGTCAGCTCGTTCCAAAGCGCGCGGCAGCGCTGGCCCAGCCAGGCATTGAGTTCCTCGAAGGAGTGAAACTGGCAGTCCTGGGCGTCTAGCCAGATACGCCTGCGGCTGTCTTGCACGTTCTTTTCAACGATGCCCTTTTCCCAACCAGCGGCGACGTTGCAGAAGTCCGGATCGAACAGGTAATGCGCGCACATCACCGCAAAGCGCGCATTCACCGCCCGGCCTTTGCCCTTATTGACCTTGTCGACGGCGGTCTTCATGTTGTCGTAGATGCCCCGGCGCGGCACGCCGCCCAAGGAGCCGAACGAGCGTGTATGGGCGTCAAATAACATCTCATGGCCCTGGCTCGGATACGCCACAAGCCAGAACGCACGGCTGGCACACAGCTTCAGATGTGCCACCTGCATACGCCGGTAAATGCCGCCGACCAGCAAGCCTTCCTCGCTCCAGTCAAACTGAAACGCCTCGCCAAGAGCAAAGGTCAGCGGCACAAAGGCCTGCGACGCCTTGCCCTGTCCCCCTCGCCAGGCACGGATAAACGCGGTGAGCTGGCTGTAGCCACCGTCATAACCTTCGGCTTTGATTTGCGCCAACAGCGCCTTGGCACTGCGCCGCTGTTGCTTGGGCCGCAGCGAATCGGCTTTTAGCGCCTGCTCCAGCGTGGCGTGAAAAGGGCTGAGTTTGTTGAAGATCGCGCGGCGTTGGTAGACCGGCGGCTTGGCCTCAGGTGCTCTGACCCACTTGCGAATCGTGTTGCGCGCCAACCCGGTGCGCTTGGCTATCTCATGCAGCGACAGCTTGTCGCGGAAATACATCCGGCGAATTTTGCCCATCATTTCCATACTGATCACCCTGTGTTCTCCTGCTCAAAAATTGAGCAGAAGCAGTTGAACACCTGGGTCAGTTTTCAGTCGGCAGAACAGCCTCTACTGGGTCAGTTTTCGGTCAGCGGCAACA
>NZ_BCBH01000079.1:0-2482 GCF_001320525.1 Pseudomonas sp. NBRC 111131
TCCTGTTCTATTGAAGAATGGCATGCGCATAGCACCCATTTCGAACGGGGTAGTAGGCTCCTTAGGATTTCCAAGCGTATTCACTACGGTGAGATGACGCCCACCTACGCGCTGCGATTGCTCAATCAAGGTGATACGGGTAAAACCGCAGCGCAACAATTCCCGTGCAGCGGTCAAGCCAGTGACACCGGTGCCGACAATACATATTCGATGATCCGGTTCAGTGGCGCGGGCGATACCACCTTCTTGAGAGACCAAACGACGGTAATCAAAACAGAGGTCGGGTGGGTTGGGATAGCGCGCAGCCCATGGCTGGGCGGGAGATGAGAGCTTAATGGCCAGCTGTGCGGGGTGGTTGTGAGTCGATCCAATCGTCATTATCAAGTTCGCCAAGGGTTGGGGAAACCTGAGAATGGGGCGTTGTAGAGAGGGAACTGTGGTGCTTATCTATGACCCACCTGCCCGGTCCACATGCGATCACCTGGGCTTAAGGCAACTGAGGTGCCGCTGCAGGCCTCATCACCAGCACGCTAGCCTCCACAGGTTCAGCGCCGTCCTTGAGAACAGCACGCTCCCTGTGGAAGCCAGCTTGCTGGCGAGGGGTCCTTAAGCCTTATACCGCCAGCGCACGCTCACGCAGTTCGCTGTTGAGGATGCGGTCGTTCTCGCTGTAGTCGACCGGGCAGTCGATCACGTGCACGCCCGGGGTCTTGATGCAGTGCTCGAGCAGCGGCAGCAAGCCTTCGGCGCTTTCCACACGGTGGCCATTGGCACCGTAGGCTTCGGCGTATTTGACGAAGTCCGGGTTGCCGTAGTCCAGGCCGAAATCGGTGAAGCCCATGTTGGCTTGCTTCCAGCGGATCATCCCATAGCCATCGTCACGCAGAATGACCACAGTGATGTGCATGCCCAGGCGTACCGCAGTTTCCAGCTCCTGGCTGTTCATCATGAAGCCGCCATCGCCGCATACCGAGATCACCGGGCGGTCCGGGTATACCAGGTGCGCTGCCATGGCCGATGGCAAGCCGGCGCCCATGGTCGCCAGGGCATTGTCCAGCAGTACGGTATTGGGCTTGTGCGCCTTGTAGTTACGGGCGAACCAGATCTTGTAGATACCGTTGTCGAGGGCGACGATACCTTCGGATGGCAGGGCACGACGCACGTCGGCTACCAGACGCTGCGGATAGACCGGGAAGCGGTCGTCGTCCTTGCCTTCGGCGATCTGCGCTTCGTTCGCTTCGCGGATGGCCATCAGGCGGGTGAAGTCCCAATGCGAGGTGTCGCCCAGGCCTTCGCCGATCTGCCACACGGCGTTGGCGATGTCGCCGATCACTTCGACTTGGGGGAAGTACACGGCATCGACTTCAGCAGAGCGGAAGTTGATGTGAATGACCTCGGTGCCGCCACGAACCATGAAGAACGGCGGCTTCTCGATCACGTCGTGGCCGATGTTGACGATCAGGTCTGCAGCTTCGACGGCCCGGTGCACGAAGTCACCGGAGGACAGTGCAGCGTTACCCAGGAAGCGCGGGTTGCGCTCATCCACCACACCTTTGCCAAGCTGAGTGGTGACAAACGGGATACCCGTCTGGTCTATCAACTGCTTGAGGACCTTGGCAGTCATCTTGCGGTTGGCGCCGGCGCCGATCACCAAGATAGGGCTGCGCGCATTGCGCATTTTCTCGATGGCAGCATCGATGGCCACGTGTTCGGCCAGCGGGCGACGGTGCAGGCTTGGCGGAATCGGCATGGCATCGGTCTGCTCGGCAGCGATGTCTTCCGGCAGCTCCAGGTGTACCGCGCCCGGTTTCTCTTCTTCGGCGAGACGGAAGGCCTCACGCATACGCGACGGAATGTTGTCGGCCGAGGCGAACTGATGGGTGTACTTGGTGATGGGGTCCATCATGCCGCACACGTCGATGATCTGGAAGCGCCCCTGTTTGGACTTCTTGATCGGCTTCTGGCCGGTGATCATCATCATCGGCATGCCGCCAAGGTAGGCGTATGCACTGGCGGTCACCAGGTTGGTCGCGCCTGGGCCGAGGGTCGACAGGCTGACGCCGGTCTTGCCGGTCAGACGGCCATAAGTCGCAGCCATGAAGCCTGCAGACTGCTCGTGGCGGGTCAGTACCAGCTTGATCTTCGATTTGCGCAGGGATTCCAGCAGGTCGAGGTTCTCCTCGCCGGGAATGCCGAATACATACTCGACACCTTCGTTTTCCAGGCATTGCACAACGACATCGGCGGCCTTGGCCATCTTGCTTCTTACCTCAGTTGTATAGGACGGTGGAGGTCCAGAAATGCGCAGCACGGTACGCTGGCATCGCTATGTCCGGGCGCGCGGATGCCCCGAACCTAAGCCTTGACGCAGACCAGGCAGGGGAAAGTCACGTTTACGAACAGGATTAATTGTCGCACCGTTTCGGACACCTGCGTAGGTATAGGGCGGACAAAACAGCTTTGCCTGAGCATACAAAGCCAG
>NZ_BCBH01000080.1:0-2424 GCF_001320525.1 Pseudomonas sp. NBRC 111131
CGAGGCAAAGAACATCGCCGGCACCAGCAAGGTGACCGACAGCCACAGCGAGTCGACCTGCGAATACAACACGGCGGGCACGATCATGCCCAGCGCGCCGATGACCCCGGTGCGCATGGCCGCATCGCTGTGCCCGCGCTTGGCCAGGTGGTCAGTCAGCCAACCGCCGAACACCACGCCGGTGGTGTTGGCCAGCAACAGGATGGTGCCGAGCATGAAACCCGCCTGTTCGGGGCTCATGCCGAACTTGCGGATATACAACGCCGGCGTCCAGCTCATCATGCAGAACAGCGCCATGGCGTAGAACGAAAAGCCCAGGTAATGGCAACTGAACGTTGCGCGGTGACGGCCGATGAAGCGCAGGCCATCGGTGAGCCTGACCTTGCGTACATTGCCGTCGGCATCCAGCTGTGCGCCTTTGCGTTGCGGGTTGCGCACGGTCAGCCAGATCAGCAGGCCGACGATCACCCCTGGCAGCCCGACAATGAAGAAGGCCAGTTGCCAGGCCTTCATGGCGCCGAGGAACGCCACCTCGATGGTTTGCGCGTCCTTGAGCAAGGTGATCACATAGCCGCCGACCAGAAAGGCGATACCGCCGCCGACGAATGAGCCGATCGAATAGATGCCCACGGCGCGGCCGAGCTTCTCCTTGGGGAACAGGTCGCTGAACATCGAGTAGGCCGAGGGCGACAACGCCGCCTCGCCAACACCAACGCCGATACGGGCTAGGAACATCTGCAGAAAGTTCTTGCTCAGGCCGCAAGCGGCGGTGGCGATGCTCCAGAAGATCACCCCGACTGCGATGATCCGCGGGCGTGAAAAACGGTCGGCCAGGTAGGCGATGGGCATGCCCATGAAGGCGTAGAACAGGGAGAACGCCAGGCCGTGCAGCAGGCTGAACTGGGTATCGCTCAACTGCAGGTCGGCTTTGATCGGCTCGATCATCAAGGCCAGGATCTGCCGGTCAACGAAGGAGAAGATATAGGCCACCATGCACAGGATGACCACGTACCATTCGTAGAAATAGCGCTTGTTGTGCTGCTTGAGGTGCTGCTCTTGGGTGAGGGTATTCATGCTCGCGAATTCCTGAGTGGACAGCCTGGAAAGGGATTACAAGGCAGTGACCTGTCAGCAACAGGCGAGCGCACGCGGGGCGGGATTACGCATGACCAAGGACCTTTTATTGTTATTGGAATGGTATGGCAGTTGACGGGTGGAGGCCTGTAGCGGCCCTGACGCCGGCAAGCCGGCGGCGGGGCCACTCATCACGCCACAGGGCCGTGTTCAGGCGCCTTGCAGCGCCCGTGGCCGATGGCTGCGCGTTTCAGCTTCAGGGGCTGGAGCGGTCTGCAGACGGAAATCGAACTGCAACTGGGCAAAACGATCGCCCTGCACCCCCTTGTCACGTGCCGCTGCAGCGTCCTCGACGAAGCGCAGGTCACCGATCAGGCCATCACGGGTGGCGTAAGCGAAGTCGTCCCACAGGTACTTGTCGCCGGCGAAGTTGATCTGCGTGGTCAGGTGGCGATGCCCAGGCGCCGAGACGAAGAAGTGCACGTGCGCCGGGCGTTGGCCGTGGCGACCGAGCAGGTTCAGGCACTCCTGGGTCGGGCCCTGTGGGTCGCAGCCATAGCCCGATGGCACGATGGAGCGGGCGCGGTAGCGGCCTTGGGCATCGGTGATGATGCGTCGGCGCAGGTTGTACGCCGACTGGGCCGAATCAAAGTACGAATAAGTCCCTTGGGTGTTGGCGTGCCACACGTCGACCGTGGCGCCGGCCAGCGGTTGCCCTTGGGCGTCGAGCACCTGGCCTTCAAGGAACATCACCACCCCCGGGTCGGTGCCATCGTCCATGCGGGCCTCACCTTGGGCAATGGGCGCGCCGGCGACGTACAGGGGGCCTTCGATGGTGCGTGGGGTGCCACCGGCAAGGCCCGCCTCGGCGTCCTTGGCATCCTGCAGCAAGTCGAGGAAATGCTCGATACCCAAGCCCGCCGCCAACAGGCCGGCTTCGTTGCGCCCGCCCAGGCGATTGAGGTAGTCCACGGCGTGCCAGAACTCGTCTTCGCTGATGTCCAGGTCTTCGACCAGGCGGGCGGTGTCTTGCAATACACGCAGGATGATCTGTTTGAAGCGCGGGTTGCCTTCGGTATGCCCAAGGCCAGCCACTTGCTCGAAGAATGCCTGGATGTCGGGGGTGTGGGAGATCTTCACGGTCATGTTGCTTACCTCGTCTTGTTCTTGTCAGGTAGTCGTGATTGCAGGCGGCTCAACGGTCGTCGGTGTGGATCGACGATGGGTGGCGGCACAGGCCGTCCACCTCGATGTCCATGTAGGGGAACAGCGGCAGTTGCAGCAGCGTGTCGTGCAGCGCCTCGACACTGGGCACGTCGAACACGCTGTAGTTGGCGTAGTGCCCGGCGA
>NZ_BCBH01000081.1:0-2279 GCF_001320525.1 Pseudomonas sp. NBRC 111131
CCTACACAAGCAAATTCAAAGTCCAGTGCAAAGCTATAGTAAAGGTTCACGGGGTCTTTCCGTCTAGCCGCGGATACACTGCATCTTCACAGCGATTTCAATTTCACTGAGTCTCGGGTGGAGACAGCGCCGCCATCGTTACGCCATTCGTGCAGGTCGGAACTTACCCGACAAGGAATTTCGCTACCTTAGGACCGTTATAGTTACGGCCGCCGTTTACCGGGGCTTCGATCAAGAGCTTCGCTTGCGCTAACCCCATCAATTAACCTTCCGGCACCGGGCAGGCGTCACACCCTATACGTCCACTTTCGTGTTTGCAGAGTGCTGTGTTTTTAATAAACAGTCGCAGCGGCCTGGTATCTTCGACCGGCATGGGCTTACGGAGCAAGTCCTTCACCCTCACCGGCGCACCTTCTCCCGAAGTTACGGTGCCATTTTGCCTAGTTCCTTCACCCGAGTTCTCTCAAGCGCCTTGGTATTCTCTACCTAACCACCTGTGTCGGTTTGGGGTACGGTTCCCAGTTATCTGAAGCTTAGGAGCTTTTCTTGGAAGCATGGCATCAACCACTTCGTCGCCTAATGGCAACTCGTCATCAGCTCTCGGCCTTGAAATCCCGGATTTGCCTAAGATCTCAGCCTACCACCTTAAACTTGGACAACCAACGCCAAGCTGGCCTAGCCTTCTCCGTCCCTCCATCGCAATAACTGGAAGTACAGGAATATTAACCTGTTTTCCATCGA
Organism: Pseudomonas sp. NBRC 111131; assembly: GCF_001320525.1. Classification (NCBI taxonomy): domain Bacteria; kingdom Pseudomonadati; phylum Pseudomonadota; class Gammaproteobacteria; order Pseudomonadales; family Pseudomonadaceae; genus Pseudomonas; species Pseudomonas sp. NBRC 111131. Next base: position 742 of record NZ_BCBH01000081.1, read on the forward strand.
CTACGCTTTTCAGCCTCGCCTTAGGGACCGACTAACCCTGCGTCGATTAACGTTGCGCAGGAAACCTTGGTCTTTCGGCGTGCGAGTTTTTCACTCGCATTGTCGTTACTCATGTCAGCATTCGCACTTCTGATACCTCCAGCAAGCTTCTCAACTCACCTTCACAGGCTTACAGAACGCTCCTCTACCGCATCACCAAAGGTGATACCCGTAGCTTCGGTGCATGGTTTGAGCCCCGTTACATCTTCCGCGCAGGCCGACTCGACTAGTGAGCTATTACGCTTTCTTTAAAGGATGGCTGCTTCTAAGCCAACCTCCTAGCTGTCTAAGCCTTCCCACATCGTTTCCCACTTAACCATGACTTTGGGACCTTAGCTGACGGTCTGGGTTGTTTCCCTTTTCACGACGGACGTTAGCACCCGCCGTGTGTCTCCCATGCTCGGCACTTGTAGGTATTCGGAGTTTGCATCGGTTTGGTAAGTCGGGATGACCCCCTAGCCGAAACAGTGCTCTACCCCCTACAGTGATACATGAGGCGCTACCTAAATAGCTTTCGAGGAGAACCAGCTATCTCCGAGCTTGATTAGCCTTTCACTCCGATCCACAGGTCATCCGCTAACTTTTCAACGGTAGTCGGTTCGGTCCTCCAGTCAGTGTTACCTAACCTTCAACCTGCCCATGGATAGATCGCCCGGTTTCGGGTCTATACCCAGCGACTAAACGCCCTATTAAGACTCGCTTTCGCTACGCCTCCCCTATTCGGTTAAGCTCGCCACTGAATATAAGTCGCTGACCCATTATACAAAAGGTACGCAGTCACCTAACAAAGTAGGCTCCCACTGCTTGTACGCATACGGTTTCAGGTTCTATTTCACTCCCCTCTCCGGGGTTCTTTTCGCCTTTCCCTCACGGTACTGGTTCACTATCGGTCAGTCAGTAGTATTTAGCCTTGGAGGATGGTCCCCCCATGTTCAGACAAAGTTTCTCGTGCTCCGTCCTACTCGATTTCATTGACAAGAGATTTTCGTGTACGGGGCTATCACCCACTATGGCCGCACTTTCCAGAGCGTTCCACTAATCTCAAACCAACTTAAGGGCTGGTCCCCGTTCGCTCGCCACTACTAAGGGAATCTCGGTTGATTTCTTTTCCTCAGGGTACTTAGATGTTTCAGTTCCCCTGGTTCGCCTCTTGCACCTATGTATTCAGTACAAGATACTCAGCTTGTGCTGAGTGGGTTCCCCCATTCAGAGATCTCTGGATCACAGTCTGTTTGCCGACTCCCCAAAGCTTATCGCAGGCTACCACGTCTTTCATCGCCTCTGACTGCCAAGGCATCCACCGTATGCGCTTCTTCACTTGACCATATAACCCCAAGCAATCTGGTTATACTGTGAAGACGACATTCGCCGAAAATTCGCATGTTGCTCTTTCGAGCAGAACTCACAAATTTTACCTTAGCCTGATCACACACCAGTGAAAGTGCGTGTCAGTCTATATCTATCACATATCCGAATTTTTAAAGAACGATCTGACAAAA
>NZ_BCBH01000082.1:0-2071 GCF_001320525.1 Pseudomonas sp. NBRC 111131
AATTTCACTACGCGCTGACCACCATCGCGCGCATGCCGGTGCTGGCGGGTTTGCTCGATAGCCTGTGGATGCGCACCGGCCCACTGATCGCCCGTGCCTATGGCAACTTCAACGAGCGCATGGCCATCGACCATCACTGGGAAGTGCTCGACGCACTCAAGCGCCGCGATGGCGCGGCGGCACGGGCGGCCATCTGCCGTGACATTCTCGATGGCAACGAGAAGATGCTCGAGTACATCGAGATGGCGCAGGCGGACTGATTGGCAGTCAATTCGACTGTTGACGAAACATAGATGACCAGTTAGTTTATTAAAACTTTCTCATCACTGGATGTCTCTGTCATGGCTCGCCCGGTCAACCTCGAAGTCAGATCCCGTTTGCTGTCGATTGGCCGCCAGGTGGTTCACAACCGTGGCTTCAACGGCTGCGGCGTCCAGGACATCACCGCCGCTGCCGAGATTCCCAAGGGCTCTTTCTACAACTACTTCGCCAGCAAGGAAGACTTCGCGGCAGAGATCCTCGAGGAATACTGGACCTCGATCGAAACCCGCCACGGGCCGATCTTCTACGACGCCCGGGTCAAGCCGCTGGAGCGCATCGGCCAGTTCTTCCAGGCCCTGGTGCTCGAGCACGGCGAGCATGAATACAGCCTGGGTTGCCTGATTGGCAACCTGTCCCTGGAAATGTCCAATGGCAGCGAACAAACCCGCAAGCGTCTGGCCGATGTGCTGGCGCGCTGGGAAGGTTTGCTCGCGAGCTGCCTGCGTGAAGCGCAGCAGCGCCGCGAACTCTCTGAAACTCACGACGCCGAAGCGCTGGCCAGTGTCATCGTCGAAGGCTGGGAAGGTGCGGTCATGCGCGGCAAGGTCCTGCGCGACGGTGCACCTCTGCAGCGTTTCGTATCGATGGTCTTGCCTCGGCTATTGGAGTGAGTTTTTTTTCCTCATTAATAAGACGACTGGTCATTTATATAAAGCAACATTCACGTCTCATCCACGCAAGCACCCAAGAGGTAAATCGTCATGAGCCATCTGTACGCCGACCCCGCCGAACCCGCACTGCCTGCCACTGGTTTCAAGCTCGACCTGAGCAAAGCCGCCCTGGTGGTCATCGACCCACAGAACGACTTCCTCAGCCCTGCCGGCGCCAGTTGGGCGGTGTTCGGTGAGAGCATCGTCGAGAACAACACCGTCGAAAACCTGGAAAAACTGTTCAAGGCCTTCAAGGCTCACGACCTGCCCGTGGCCGTGTCGCCACACTATTACTACCCGCACGACCACGACTGGCATTTTGGCGGTCCGCTGGAAAAGGTCATGCACAGCATCTGCATGTTCGATCGCAAGGGACCGAACACCCTGGAAAACTTCGAAGGCTCCGGCGCCGATTTCCTCGAGATCTACAAGCCGTACATTCTCGACGGCGAGACCATCATCGCCTCGCCGCACAAGGTCTACGGCCCGGAAACCAACGACCTGGCGCTGCAATTGCGCAAGAAAGGCGTGTCGCAGATCATCCTCGCCGGCATGGCGGCCAACCTTTGCGTGGAATCACACCTGCGCGAACTGCTCGAACAGGGCTTTGAAATAGTCGTGGTACGCGACGCCACCGCCGGCCCGCGCCTGCCGGATGGCGACGGCTACCTGGCGGCCATCATCAATTACCGCTTCCTCGCCCACGGGCTGTGGACCACCGAAGAGACTATCGCGCAACTGCAACCGGCTTGATCGTGCCCGAGCGGCCGGGCATCGCGCCCCCCCGCTCTTTCTCGAGAACCCCCGATGAAAATCCCCGCCCGTTATGAGCATTTCGTTTTCGGCGTCGTTCAATCCGGCCTGACCTGCGCGGTCGCGGCCGCCATCGCCACCACACCCCATGCGCTCGACCTGGCCTTTGCCGGCCGCTGGTTGAACGCGTGGGCGCTGTCGTGGGTATCGATGTTGCCGGTGGTGGTGCTGGCGGCGCCGATGATTCGGCGCGTGGTGAGGCGGATGACGGTGGGCTGAATGACTTGGCTATGACTCACCCAACACACCGCCATCGCGTGATCTTGCCCAGTCCCAGTGGACACCCC
>NZ_BCBH01000083.1:0-1931 GCF_001320525.1 Pseudomonas sp. NBRC 111131
GGATCGAGTAGGAGGCGGATTCACACCCGCCGTCCTCTCACACCACCGTGCGTACGGTTCCGTACACGGCGGTTCAGGTTACGCGGCTAAGCCGGTTAATCGTATCCAGTATCGAGACCAGCCCGAGCCGGTCCCACAGTTTCTTTGGCAGCGCGTAGTTCATATGTTGCGCTCCCGAATTCCACCATGGACCTCGGCCATTGAAGGCTGACTTGTTGGCACGCTCCTCGCTCAACCCCAGGCGCATCAAGTTTCTCAGCCTCGTGGGAGGCTGCTTCCATTGACGCCAGATGACGCAGCGGAGTTTGTGCCTGACCCAACCATCCAGTTCCTCAAGCGGCCGCTTGCTCTGGCTGAGCTTGAAGTAGCTAGCCCAGCCTCTCAGGACGGGGTTGATCCGCTCGATGACAGTCGCCATTTTGCGAGCCCGTACGCTGCGCAGCAGCATTCTGAGCCGGTCGCGTAAGCGGTCTAGGCTCATCCTTGCCACGCGCAGCCTTGGCTGCTGGTGCCAGCTCATCCCATAGCCTAGGTAGTCGCACTTCCACGCCCTTGCCACTTGGCTTTTCTTCCTGTTCACCGTCAGCTTCAGACGTTCTCTCAGGAAGCGCTCGACGCTGACCAACACCCGTTCGCCGGCCCGGGGACTGCGTACATAGATGTTCGCATCATCGGCATAACGTACGAAGCGATGGCCCCGTCGCTCCAGCTCGCGGTCGAGTTCGTCGAGCAGGATGTTCGACAGCAACGGCGAAAGCGGGCCGCCTTGCGGCGTCCCCTCCTGCCGTGGGCTGACGACACCGCCCGACATGATCCCGGCTTCAAGGTAGCGGCGGATAAGCCTGAGTACGCACTTGTCTTTGATCCGACGTTCGATGCAGGCCATGAGGATGTCGTGATTGACCCGATCGAAAAACTTCTCCAGATCGAGTTCCACGCACCAGCGGTGTCCCGCTGTCACATGAGCACGAGCCATCTCGATGGCTTGATGCGTACTTCTGCCCGGACGAAAACCATAGCTGTAGTCCGAGAACAGTGGGTCGAAGATAGGTGTGAGCTGCTGCTGCAGTGCTTGCTGGATCAGGCGATCCACGACGCTGGGGATTCCCAGTTGCCGTGTGCCGCCCTGCGGCTTGGGAATTTCAACCGCTCGCACTGCTTGGGGCTGGTATTCACCGGCCAGTAACCTGGCCTTGAGGGTTGGCCAATACTGTCTCACGTAGCCCGCCAAGTCAGCAACCGTCATGCCATCGGCACCCGGTGCTCCCTTGTTGCTGACCACGCGTTGATACGCACGTCTGAGGTTGGCCGGTGCAAGCACCCGCTCCATCAGCGTGTCCGGCTCCGCGTTCGTCCACGTCACGGACGCCGTCGATACCTTTGCACTGTCAGGCGTCACCCTCGGCTTCTGGCCGGAGCTCGGGATGACAGTTTCCGCTGTGGGAAATTTCTGCATTACGGTTACCAACGAGACGGCGACGCCTACTGGCGGCATAACCTGTTCGGCCCTTGGTGGCGCGGTTAACCGCCACTTACTACGGCTTCGGCTGACTTCTGCACGCTCATCCCGTCGCCTTTCGACGCGCGGTAGCACAATGGCAAACGTACAGATCTCCCAGGGTAATTCGCGCGACCTTCCTGCTTATGCCTGTCGGATCTACGTCACAGCGTTCCGTGCAAGTATTGGGCTTTGGCGATTTGTGCCACCTCACCCCGCTGTGCCGCCTCTATCCGCTTCCTGTTCGTCAGGCCAGCATTTTGCCTCGGGCTTCCTTCAGATTCGCGGTCACCCGCGACACCCTTGCCTCCGGCTAACACTTCCCCTTGCCGGGTGTGTAGAGGACTTTCACCTCCAAGTCACCCGCTTGGCCACCACAGCCAAGCGGGTTGCGCTTACGCGCAACGCGCCATGCCTGGCGCACACAAAAAAA
>NZ_BCBH01000084.1:0-1926 GCF_001320525.1 Pseudomonas sp. NBRC 111131
GGATCGAGTAGGAGGCGGGTTCACACCCGCCGTCCTCTCACACCACCGTGCGTACGGTTCCGTACACGGCGGTTCAGGTTATGCGACTAAGCCGGTTGATCGTATCCAGTATCGAGACCAATCCGAGTTGATCCCACAGTTTCTTCGGTAGGGCCTGATTCACATGTGGCGCACCCGAGTTCCACCATGGGCCTCGGCCATTGAAAGCAGATTTACAAGCACGCTCTCGGCTTAGACCCAGACGCATCAGGTTGCTGATCCTCGTAGAGGGTTGCTTCCATTGCCGCCAGATGACACAGCGAAGTTTGTGCCTGATCCACCCGTCCAGCTCTTCTAGTGGGCGCCTGCTCTGACTGAGCTTGAAGTAACTCGCCCAGCCCCGTACCACGGGGTTCAGCCGCTCGATGATATAGGCCACCTTGCGGCCTCGCGCCCCGCGCAGCAGCTCCTTGAGCCGACTGCGCAGGCGACCAAGGCTCATCGTCGCTACCCTCAGCCTAGGCTGTTGATGCCAGCTCATCCCATAACCCAAGTAGTCGCATTTCCACGCCCGTGCCACTTGGCTCTTCTTCCTGTTCACCGTCAGTTTCAGACGCTCTTTCAGGAAGCGCTCGACGCTGGTCAGTACTCGCTCGCCTGCCCGCTGACTACGTACATAGATGTTCGCATCATCGGCATAGCGCACAAAACGGTGCCCCCGCCGCTCCAGTTCACGGTCAAATTCGTTGAGCAGGATGTTCGACAGCAACGGCGAGAGCGGGCCGCCTTGCGGCGTCCCTTCCTGCCGTGGGCTGACGACACCGCCCGACATGACCCCGGCTTCAAGGTAACGGCGGATAAGCCTGAGCACGCATTTGTCTTCGACACGGCGCTCGATACAGGCCATGAGTATGTCGTGGTTGACCCGATCAAAGAACTTCTCCAGATCAAGTTCCACGCACCAGCGATGGCCCGCCCCCACATGGGAGCGGGCCGTTTCGACGGCTTGATGAGCGCTTTTGCCCGGACGAAAGCCATAGCTGTAGTCCGAGAACAGCGGGTCAAAGATTGGCGTGAGCTGTTGCTGCAGGGCTTGCTGGATCAGGCGATCCACGACACTGGGAATCCCCAGTTGCCGGGTACCGCCCTGCGGTTTGGGAATTTCGACCGCCCGCACTGCCTGGGGATGGTATTCACCAGCCAGCAACCTGGCCTTGAGAGTTGGCCAATACTGTTTCACATAGCCAGCCAAGTCAGCGACCGTCATGCCATCGGCACCCGGTGCTCCCTTGTTGCTGACCACACGCTGATACGCACGTTTGAGGTTGGCCGGTGCAAGCACCCGCCCCATCAGCGTGTCCGGCTCCGCGTTCGTCCACGCCACAGACGCCGTCGATGCCTGCGCACTGCCAGCCGTCACTCTCGGATTCTGTCCGGAACTTGGGGTCACAGTTCTCCCTCGGAGAAATTTCTGCTTTTCGACATTCGACGAGACTCTGGCGCCTACTGGCGGCATAACCTGTTCGGCCCTTGGTGGCGCGGTTAACTGCCACTTACTACGGCTTCGGCTGACTTCTGCACGTCCATCCCGTCGCCTCTTGACGCTCGGTAGCACAATGGCAAACGTGCAGATCTCCCAGGGTAATTCGCGTGACCTTCCTGCTTATGCCTGTCGGATCTACGTCGCAGCGTTCCGTGCAAGTATCGGGCTTTGAAGATATTGGCCTTCTCACCCCGCTGCGCCGCCTCTATCCGCTTCCTGTTCGTCAGGCCAGCATTTTGCCTCGGGCTTCCTTCAGATTCGCAGTCGCCCGCGACACCCTTGCCTCTGGCTAACACTTCCCCTTGCCGGGTGTGTAGAGGACTTTCACCTCCAAGTCACCCGCTTGGCCACCATAGTCAAGCGGGTTGCGCTGACGCGCAACGCGCCATGCCTGGCGCACCAAT
>NZ_BCBH01000086.1:0-1336 GCF_001320525.1 Pseudomonas sp. NBRC 111131
TCCACCACGCGGGTCTGGAAGCTCGTGAATCAGTCCTTCGCCCTGGTTCCGAACGTTGCCCACCTGTTTACTGACCGGGTACCACTTGAAGTCGGCGGCAGGTCGGCAGCCATGTTGGACGATCTCTGCAACGCGCGCTGGCGAGGTAGCAGGGTCAACCCACTCACGCGCCAGGGCGGGCGCCAGGACCAGTGGTTTACGGTCGTGTAGGTCGAGCAGCCCATGATCAGCCGCTGCTGTGATGACGACGAAACCATCGCTGTCGTCGGCCTCCAGACCGCGGTGCACCTCTGCCAGGGCGGCGAAGAACAATGGCTCACCGTTGGCGGCAGTGATGTAGTAAGGCTGTTTGCGCTTCGGATCTCCCGGATCAGGGATCCATTCGAACCATCCGTTGGCCGGGGCCAACGCTCGGCCATGCGGCCATAACGACTTGAAAAAATGCCCCGTCAGCACCGTTTCGGCTCGGGCATTGATCGGCTCGGGACGCTTCGCCTTCGCCCCAAAGGGCGCCCACCCCCATTTCACGCGATCTACACTGAGCCCGTTTGCTGCAGGGCGAATCACCTCGACGCGGGTCGAGGGCGCGACATTGTATCGGTTGATCCGCTCATGGTCGTAGCCATCGATCACGACCCGGTCCAAGGCCAGTTGCCTCAAATAGAGGTCCATCTCTTCGTAGATCGAGTACCGCCCACACATAGTTCACCTCAACGTTTGTCGGCAGGCGGTGACCGCGCATTGACGCAGGACCGATCTGACAGTTAACTGTATATATATCCAGTTTCTGTCGGAATCTTCCCCATGACCATCACCTTCGTTGGCGCCCCGACGGGCGGCCACACGCAGTTGCCCGTGTACGCGTTTCGCGTGCCGGCGGGCTTTCCGTCCCCGGCAGCGGATCACCTTGAGCGCCATATTTCCCTCGATGAGCTGTTCGACCTTCGTGCGCCCCATGTGTACCTGGTGCAGGTCGAAGGGGACAGCATGCAGGGTGCGGGGATCTACTCAGGCGACCTTCTTATCGTAGACCGCAGCCGCGAAGCGGAGCACGGCGACATCGTGATCGCGGCGATCAACGCAGAACCCGTGTGCAAGCGCTTGTACCGACGCGACGGCGTGGTGATCCTGCAGTCGGAAAATCCCGCTTATCCGCCCAGGCATGTGTTGGAAGTTGACGATCTACTGATTTGGGGCGTGGTTCGCTACAGTGTGCGCGACCATGCCCAGTGAGCCAGTCTTCGCCCTGATCGACTGCAATTCGTTCTATGCGAGCTGCGAGCGCGTATTCCGGCCGGATCTGGCCAGGACCCCCATTGTGGTGCTGAGCAACAAC
>NZ_BCBH01000087.1:0-1279 GCF_001320525.1 Pseudomonas sp. NBRC 111131
TTCCACAGCACCTGGATCTGGGTCGCCCACGAAAGTGAAGTGCCCGAAGCCGGCAGCTACAAGACCACCTACATCGGCAAGCAGCCGGTGATCGTGGTGCGCGACCGCAAGCAGGCCATCAATGTGCTGCTCAACCGCTGCCGCCACCGCGGCGCCACGGTCTGCGAGCACAAAAAGGGCAAGACCAACAGCTTCGTCTGCCCCTACCACGGCTGGGGTTACGCCCTCGACGGCTCGCTGCGCGGCGTGCCGCACCCGGAAAGCTATGGCGACTGCCTGGACAAGGCCGAATTGCCGCTGGTCAGCCTGCGCGTGGAACGCTACGCCGGCATGGTCTTCGCCACCTTCAAGGACGACATCGAGCCGCTGGAGGACTTCCTCGGCGCGGCCAGAAAGTGGATCGACCTGTTCATGAAACAGGGCGCCGGCTACGGCATCAAGGTGCCCGGCGAGCACCGCTTCCGCTTCCCCGGCAACTGGAAGATCCAGTTGGAAAACACCACTGACGCCTACCACTTCCCGCTGGTGCACAAAAGCTTCCTGTCCTCGGTCGACGAGCAGACCCTGGCGCTGTTCGACTTCGTCAAAGGCCCCGGTTACGTCGAGGACCTGGGCAACGGCCACAGCGTGATGGTGATGATCCCCGAGCTGGTGGACCTGGAAGCCGACCTCGACAAGCCGATCCCTGAGCGCTTCGAGGCCCTCGCCGCCGAGCTGCGCGAGGAAGGTATCGACGAGCCGCAGGTGCGGCGCATCGTGCGCGCCGTCGGCGGTTCGGGCTTCAACCTCAACCTGTTCCCCAACATCGCCTGCTCGATGGCGTTCTTCCGCGTGCTGCAACCGATCTCGGTGACCGAAACCGAAATCCACCACGCGGTGATCACCATGGACGGCGGCCCGGCGGCAGCCAACCGCTACCGCCTGCGCCTGCACGAACACTTCCAGGGCCCGATGGGCTTTGGCACGCCGGACGACTCCGAGGCCTGGGAGCGGGTACAGAAAGGCGCCAGCGCCGGCGAATCGCTGTGGATCATGCTCAACCGCGGCCTGCCCGGCGAACGGCCCAGCGCCGATGGACGGGTGTCGGACGTGAGTGCCGAAACCGGCATGCGTGCGGCGTACCAGCAGTGGAAAAAGATGATGTCGGCCTGACGGTGGAGAGCCCTATGAACCTGCAATTGCTGCACGAAGTCACCGCCTTCATCTGGCAGGAAGGCGACATGCTCGACCACGGCGAATACGACGCCTGGCTTGCCCTGTGGACCGCGAACGGGACCTA
>NZ_BCBH01000088.1:0-1267 GCF_001320525.1 Pseudomonas sp. NBRC 111131
GTTGATCGCCCAGCAGCGTCTGGAGCGTGAATACCAGGCGACCTGGTACAAGATCCTGCAACGCCGTGGTGACAAGGTGCCGGCCAATGCCTCGATGCTGGTGGTCGATGACAGCGATAAACCTGCGATGCTGGAAGGCATCTACCGGACTCGCCTGAAGCAGCAGCCACCGGCCGAGTGGCAACAGCTGAGCCGTGACGAACGCACGGCCAAGCTGCGCGAAGCAGTGATCAAGTCATGGGCCGAGAGCACCGCGTTGCTGCGAACCCTGGGCCAGGAGCGGGCCAGCAGCATCAAGGACTACCTGGTCGACAAAGGCAAGCTGGAGGATGGCCGGGTGTACTTCATCGATACCAGCTTGGGGCAAGCGGAGAAAGACGGCCGGGTGATCACACCGATGCATCTGGATGCCGAGTGAACTCCGCTAGCTGTACCGGCCCCATCGCCGCCAAACCGACGATGGGGCCCTCTGATACAACACTTCAACTCAGACCAGCCGCTGCCCCGACACCGCCGGGTGATACAACGGCTGCACCTTGTTCCCAGCCGGGTCCAGCAAGTGAAAGCTACGGGCCCCATCACCGTGATTGAAAGGCCGGTCCAGCAAGGTTACCCCATGGGCCTTGAAGTACTGGTACCAGGCCTCCAGTTCCTCCACGCTGTCGACGATGAAGCCGTAGTGGTCCAGCGTCTGCAGGCCATTGGCAGCCCCCGCACCGCGCCCGAGCGACAGGTTATCGTTGCCACAGGTCAAGTACACCAGGTCCTCATTGGCGCGATTCAATACCTGCATGCCCAGTACATCGACGTAGAAGCGCTCGCACTCCTCCAGGTTGGGCACCAGCAAGGCAATATGACGCAGACCGTTCAAACGACCGGGACGAGCAGGTAATTCAGGCATTGGGCTAGCTCCATTTTTGTATACAATTCTTTTTTGAATTTAAAACAAAAGGAGCTATTTGTGTACAGTCTGTTTATCAAGACGCGGGTAAAGCCCGGTTGCGCTGCTGCTTATCTCGATGCCATCAAGCTCAACGCCGCCGCGTCCGTAGCGACCGAGCCCGGCTGCCTGGTGTTCGACGTCTCGCAGGATCGCCTCGATCCGGATGTCATCTACCTGTATGAGATCTATCAGGACGATGAAGCCTATGAAGCGCATACCCGCACCGCGCACTTTCGCGACAGCCGCCCGGTGGTCGAGCCACTGACGCTCGAGCAGGAATGCTTCGAGAGCGATGTGATCGCACGAAACCCGGTGTATTGACGT
>NZ_BCBH01000089.1:0-1187 GCF_001320525.1 Pseudomonas sp. NBRC 111131
GGGAAACTCCGAACAAGTTGCCCATCAGCCGGAAATGGACGGCTTGGGCATGCCGAAAAGCCCGATTTTCACCCGCTGATTATTGGATAACCAAGGCACAGCCTTGGTTTTCTGCCCTCACGGGCGCACCTCTCCCGCAGCAGGCAATAATTGCCGGCGCACCATCCACAGATTCGACAGCGCAAACAGCGTGGTCAGTTGCGCTGTGTTCTTGGCCAAGCCGCGAAAACGCGTCTTTACATAGCCGAACTGGCGTTTGATCACCCGGAACGGGTGCTCCACCTTTGCACGCACTTGCGCCTTGGCCTTTTCGATCTTGCGCTTGGCTTTGTAGAGCACGCTGCGTTTGCTCAAGTGCTTGTAGGTGCTGCGTCGCGCAGCTATCTGCCAGATCACTGGCCGCCCGTCGTGCTCAGGCCGCTTCTCTACGCCGGTGTAGCCCGCGTCGGCACACACGACGTTCTCTGCGCCATGCAGCAGTTGTGCAACTTCCATTACGTCGGCCACGTTCGCGGCGGTGCCATGAACGTGATGCACCAGACCCGATTCAGCATCCGCGCCGATGTGCGCCTTCATGCCGAAATAGTACTGGTTGCCCTTCTTCGTTTGATGCATTTCAGGATCGCGCTTGCCTTCCTTGTTCTTGGTCGAACTGGGCGCGTGGATGATGGTGGCGTCGACAATGGTGCCCTGGCGCAACGACAGGCCCTTGTCTCGCAGGTAATTGTTGATGGTTTCCAGAATGCCCGCCGCCAGCTGATGCTTCTCCAGCAGGTGCCGGAAATTCATGATCGTCGTGTCTTCGGGGATCGGAGCGCTGAGCGTCAGGCGAGCAAACTGGCGCATCGACGTGATTTCGTACAGTGCTTCTTCCATGGCCGGATCGCTCAGCGAAAACCAGTTTTGCAGCAGGTGAACACGCAGCATGGTTTCCAGTGGGTACGGCTTGCGACCACCGCCGGCCTTTGGGTAATGCGGCTCGATCAATGCCACCAAACCGCTCCACGGCACCACCTGCTCCATCTCGGCCAGGAAACGCTCGCGACGGGTTTGCTTGCGCTTACCGGCGTACTCGAAATCGGAAAAGCTCATCTGACTCATGGGAAGGAGGGCTTGTAGAGGGCTGTTGGACAGAGGGCTATTTCAGCACAGGTCAGATGGCCTGTGCTGACTTGTTCGGAGTTTCC
>NZ_BCBH01000090.1:0-1184 GCF_001320525.1 Pseudomonas sp. NBRC 111131
TAAGAGGGTGTAGACAAAATAAACTAAACTCACCACTCCTTCAGCCTGGACAGCCTTGAAGTCATGCCTCGAACCGGACGCCCGCCCGCGATTGCCGCAGAGCAGTACCCAATGCTCGTCAAGCTTGCACAAACCCATCCCTTCTCCAGCCAAGCTGAATTAGCGGATGCATTCCATGCTGAAACGGGTATCACCGCTCATCCCGACACGTTTGCAAAAGCCTTGAAGCTGGCTGGAATTACACGAGTGAAGCAGCGTGCCAAAGGCAGCTTTGTTTCACCCGAACCTCGCAAGTCCTACGGCTACAACGAAACGCACCGACGCCAGTTGCCGGGGCAACGATATCCCAGCTGCCTGACTGATGCTGAATGGGCGCTGGTCGCCGATTTGTTTGAAACTCAGGGAGGTCGTGGTGTGCCACCGCGTCATTCTCGACGGATGCTGCTCGAAGCCTGCTGCTATGTAGTACGCACGGGGTGCTCATGGCGCATGCTGCCGCGCGAGTTTCCTCACTGGGACAATGTTTACAAGACCTTCCGCCGGTGGAGTACGCAGGGCAAATTTGAGCAGATGCATGATCGCTTACGAACCCAATGGCGCGACAGAGAGGATCGTGACGACAATCCGTCGGCGGCATTTTGGATTCGCAATCAACTCGCAGCTCTCCACAGGGAGGGGACAGTGGCTACGACGCTGGCAAGAAGGTGAAGGGGCGCAAACGAAGTCTGATAGTCGATACGTTGGGCCTGCTTCTGGCGGTGAGTATCAGTGCAGCAAGTGTGCAGGATCGGGACGCGGCGGATGACGCAGTGGCTTATTCGAAGGAAAAATACCCGTCATTGAATACGCTGTTCGTTGATAGTGCATACGCCGGAAAATGGGCCCAGCGCATGAATCAAACGCACGCGGTCGACGTTCAAGTGATCCGCGGGCCAAACAACCGACGAACAGGTAAATGGCATTCAGAGCAAGGCGATATGTTTGCGGTAGCGCCTGCTCCGACCGGTTTCGTGGTAATGCCCAAGCGGTGGGTGGTGGAGCGGACTCATGCTTGGAACGAGAGAGCTCGGCGACTGATTATGCACCACGACCGGTTGTTTGCTGTTAGCGAGGCATGGGTGTGGCTGGCCGAGGCTAGGATGCTCGCACGCCGGCTCACGACTTGATTTTGTCTACACCCTCTT
>NZ_BCBH01000091.1:0-1129 GCF_001320525.1 Pseudomonas sp. NBRC 111131
GGCGAGGCCACCACCATCGGTGGCCTCGCCTACGGCTACGAAAGCCCCGAGGGCATCAAGGCCAACATCGACGCGCACCTGGCGCCGGCCTTGATCGGCCTGCCGGCCGACAACATCAACGCCGCCATGCTCAAGCTGGACACGTTGGCCAAGGGCAACACCTTCGCCAAGTCCGGCATCGAGAGCGCCTTGCTCGATGCCCAGGGCAAGCGCCTGGGCCTGCCGGTCAGCGAGCTGCTGGGCGGGCGCGTGCGTGACACCCTGGAAGTGGCCTGGACCCTGGCCAGCGGCGACACTGCCCGCGACATCGCCGAGGCCGAGCACATGCTGGAGGTGCGCCGCCACCGCGTGTTCAAACTCAAGATTGGTGCCAACCCGCTGCAACAGGACCTGGACCATGTGGTGGCGATCAAGCGCGCACTGGGCCAGCGTGCCAGCGTGCGGGTCGACGTCAACCAGTACTGGGACGAGTCCCAGGCCATCCGCGCCTGCCAGGTGCTGGGCGATCACGGGATCGACTTGATCGAGCAGCCGATTGCGCGCCACAACCGCAGCGGCCAGGTGCGCCTGAACCAGCGCAGCCCGGCGCCGATCATGGCCGACGAGTCGATCGAAAGCGTCGAGGACGCGTTCAGCCTGGCCGCGGACGGTGCCGCCAGCATCTTCGCCCTGAAAATCGCCAAGAACGGCGGCCCCCGCGCCGTGCTGCGCACCGCGCAGATCGCTGAGGCTGCGGGCATCGCGCTGTACGGCGGGACCATGCTCGAAGGCTCGATCGGCACCCTGGCCTCGGCCCATGCCTTTGTCACCCTGCGCCAGCTGACCTGGGGCACCGAGCTGTTCGGGCCACTGCTGCTGACCGAAGAAATCGTCAACGAGCCGCCGGTATACCGCGACTTCCAGTTGCACGTGCCGCGCACCCCGGGCCTTGGCTTGACCCTCGACGAACACCGCCTGGCGCGCTTTGCCCGCCGCTGACCCTAGGAGAACACCATGCTGTTCCACGTGAAGATGACCGTGAAACTGCCGGCCGACATGGACCCGGCCAAGGCCACGCAACTGAAGGCTGACGAAAAGGAACTGGCCCAGCGCCTGCAACGCGAGGGCACCTGGCGCCACCTGTGGCGCA
>NZ_BCBH01000092.1:0-1118 GCF_001320525.1 Pseudomonas sp. NBRC 111131
ATCGGCCACGTTGACCACGGTAAGACCACTCTGACCGCAGCTCTGACTCGCGTCTGCTCCGAAGTTTTCGGTTCGGCAGTCGTTGAGTTCGACAAGATCGACTCGGCTCCGGAAGAAAAAGCGCGCGGTATCACCATCAACACCGCTCACGTCGAGTACAACTCGAACATTCGTCACTACGCTCACGTCGACTGCCCAGGTCACGCTGACTACGTGAAGAACATGATCACCGGTGCTGCCCAGATGGACGGCGCGATCCTGGTTTGCTCGGCCGCCGATGGTCCGATGCCACAAACCCGTGAGCACATCCTGCTGTCCCGTCAGGTTGGCGTTCCGTACATCGTGGTCTTCCTGAACAAGGCTGACCTGGTAGACGACGCTGAGCTGCTGGAACTGGTCGAGATGGAAGTTCGCGACCTGCTGTCCACCTACGACTTCCCAGGCGACGACACCCCGATCATCATCGGTTCGGCTCGTATGGCGCTGGAAGGCAAAGACGACAACGAAATGGGCACTACCGCTGTTAAGAAGCTGGTAGAAACTCTGGATGCCTACATCCCTGAGCCAGTTCGTGCCGTTGACCAGCCGTTCCTGATGCCGATCGAAGACGTATTCTCGATCTCGGGTCGTGGTACCGTTGTTACCGGTCGTATCGAGCGTGGTATCGTCCGCGTTCAGGATCCGCTGGAAATCGTTGGTCTGCGTGACACCACCACCACCACCTGCACCGGTGTTGAGATGTTCCGCAAGCTGCTGGACGAAGGCCGTGCTGGCGAGAACTGCGGCGTTCTGCTGCGTGGTACCAAGCGTGACGACGTTGAGCGTGGCCAGGTTCTGGTCAAGCCAGGTTCGGTCAAGCCGCACACCAAGTTCACCGCAGAAGTCTACGTTCTGTCGAAAGAAGAAGGCGGTCGTCACACTCCGTTCTTCAAAGGCTACCGTCCTCAGTTCTACTTCCGTACCACTGACGTGACCGGTAACTGCGAACTGCCGGAAGGCGTTGAAATGGTAATGCCAGGTGACAACATTCAGATGACTGTTACCCTGATCAAGACCATCGCAATGGAAGACGGTCTGCGCTTCGCTATCCGTGAAGGCGGTCGTACCGTCGGCGCCGG
>NZ_BCBH01000093.1:0-1066 GCF_001320525.1 Pseudomonas sp. NBRC 111131
CTGTTCGAACAGCAGGCTGCCCGCCAGCCGCAGGCCCCGGCGCTGACCTTTGCCGAGCGCACCCTGAGCTATGCCGAACTGAACGTCGAGGCCAACCGCCTGGCCCACCACCTGCGTGGCCTGGGCGTAGGCCCGGACGTGCTGGTAGGTATCGCCGCCGAACGTTCGGTGGACATGGTCGTCGGCCTGTTGGCGATCCTCAAGGCCGGTGGCGCCTATGTGCCGCTGGACCCTGAATACCCCGAGGACCGCCTGGCCTACATGTTCGAGGACAGCGGCATCGCCTTGGTGCTGACCCAGTCGCACCTGCGCGCCAACCTGCCGATACCTGCCGGGCTGGCGGTGCTCGCGCTGGACCAGCGCCAGGCCTGGAGCGAGCAGGGCGAGCACAACCCGGAGGTGCCGCTGCACGCGGAAAACCTCGCCTATGTCATCTACACCTCCGGTTCCACCGGCAAGCCCAAGGGGGCTGGTAACCGCCACGTCGCCTTGCACAACCGCCTGGCCTGGATGCAAGAGGCTTACCTGCTTGGCGCGGGTGACAGCGTGCTGCAGAAAACCCCGTTCAGCTTCGACGTGTCGGTGTGGGAGTTCTTCTGGCCGCTGATGGAGGGCGCCCGCCTGGTGATGGCGCTGCCGGGTGACCACCGTGACCCGGCCCGCCTGGTACAGCTGATCACTGCCGAGCAGATCAGCACCTTGCACTTCGTGCCGTCGATGCTGCAGGCCTTCGTCGGCGACGAGAACGCCGCGCGCTGCACGTCGCTGCGGCGGATCATCTGCTCTGGCGAAGCACTGCCGGTGGAACTGCAACGTCAGACCCTGGCGCTGCTGCCGCACAGCGGCCTGTTCAACCTGTACGGGCCGACCGAAGCGGCAATCGACGTTACCCACTGGACCTGTGTCGAGGAAGGCAAGGACGCGGTACCGATCGGCCAGCCGATCGCCAACCTGCACACCTACGTGCTGGACGGCGAGCTCAACCCGGTCAGCCCTGGTGTGACTGGCGAGCTGTACCTGGGCGGCATCGGCCTGGCCCGTGGTTACCACCGCCGCCCGGCCCTGA
>NZ_BCBH01000094.1:0-919 GCF_001320525.1 Pseudomonas sp. NBRC 111131
TCCTTCAGTAGAACAGCGGGGCGAGCCACGGCACGGCCAATAGGCCGAGCAGCAGCACGCTGACGATCCAGAACACGAGTCGCTGTCGCACGAGCGTGCGCGGATCGGCGCAGGGTGTACCTGGCGTACAAACCTGTGGCACCAGGTAGAGCTTGCGGAATGCCAATCCCAGGAACAGTAGAGTCAACCCGATGAAGAGGGGGCGTAGTGGCTCCATCATGGTCAGAGCGCCCACCCACGTACCGCCGACACCGAGTGCCAACAGCACCAGTGGCCCGACACAGCACACCGACGCACCGATGGCGGTCAGCGAACTCGCGACCAGCGAGCCTTTCCCGGTGAGTTGCATCCCCATTCCCATCTCCTGAGCCTGATTGCCTAGGTGCTATTCTAAACTCCGTACCAAAGTACGGAATCAAGGAGAAAGTGATGGCCACAGAGCTGACCATTGGCAAGCTGGCAGACGCCGCCGGGGTGAACGTCGAGACGATCCGCTACTACCAGCGACGCGGGCTGCTGGATGAACCAGCCAAACCCTTGGGTGGCCATCGGCGCTATCCGGTGGACATGGTGAAGCGACTGCGTTTCATCAAGCGGGCTCAGGCGCTGGGTTTCACGCTCTCGGAAGTCGGTGGACTGCTGACGCTGGATGAGTCGTGCGCCTGTGCCGAAACGCGAGCACGGGCTGCACGCAAGCTCGCGTTGATCGAGCAGAAGATGGCCGACTTGGTCGTCATGCAGCAACTGTTAGGCGAACTGGTGCAGCAATGTGATGCGGGAGACGGCGGAACGATCTGCCCGATCATCGAGGCACTGATCAGAGAGTAATGCCTGGCGGGTGAGCTGGAGATCGGAAAGCCCCTTTACGGTGGGATTCAGAGCTTACGTTGGTTTTTGGTTCCATTGCTCCCCAAACCCC
>NZ_BCBH01000095.1:0-881 GCF_001320525.1 Pseudomonas sp. NBRC 111131
AGCCTGGTGCAAATCGATGCTGCGGGTAATGCGTCTACTGTTGTGGACTTCGAAGTACCACTGACTTCGGCCCCCAATAGCCCCGGCGATCTGGTCATCTCGGCCGACGGTTCCACCCTCACCGGTACTGCCCCGGCTGGCAGCCGCGTCGAGGTGCGCGATGCCAACGGTACGGTGATTGGCACCGTGGTGGCTGGCGCTGACGGCACGTTCAGCATTACGCTCGTTCCGGCGCAAGCCAACGGTGAGTTGCTCGACGTGGTGGCAATCGATGGCAGCGGTGCAGCATCCCTGCCCGCCCAGATCACCGCACCGGATATCACCGCCCCCGCCACGCCAAGCGAGCTCAGTGTCAGCGCTGACGGTAGCGTGGTTACCGGCCGTGCCGAACCTGGCAGCACCGTGCGCATCCTTGCTGCGGATGGCACCACTGTATTGGGGACCGCTGTAGTGGGCGCAAGTGGCGCCTTTAGCATCACCCTCAACCCACCGCAGGTTGATGGCGAACAGTTGCAAGTCACTGCAACCGATGCCGCGGGCAACATCTCCACCGCGGGCAATGTCACTGCACCGGATATCGATGGCGGCGACACCACCCCACCAGCTGCACCTACCGACTTGGTGATTGGCCTGGCCGGTCAGCAAATCAGCGGCCGTGGTGAAGTGGGCGCCACCGTGCAAGTACGCGGTGGTGCAGGCAACGTGCTGGCCACCGGTACCGTGGGGGCCGATGGGACCTTCCAGCTCACCTTGAATCCGGCAGTCAAGGATGGCTCGTCGCTACAAGTGACCCTGACCGATGCTGCTGGCAATGTGTCGCCGCCCGGTTCGGTGACTTCTCCAGACCTGCAGCCGCCAGCTCAACCGACCGACTTGGCCTT
>NZ_BCBH01000096.1:0-727 GCF_001320525.1 Pseudomonas sp. NBRC 111131
TGAATCGCCCCTGGTTTTCTAGACACTCTCCAAGCTCAGGAAATAGCGTTTCTCATACTCTACTGGAGACAGCTGCATAGCACTGCTGTGTCGGCGTTTAGGGTTATAGAACATCTCGATGTAATCGAAAATATCACTTCGGGCTTCTTCACGGGTTGTGTAGATCTTTCGTCGGATTCGCTCTCGCTTCAAAAGCTGGAAAAAGCTCTCGGCTACGGCATTGTCGTGGCAGTTTCCCCGCCGGCTCATGCTGCTGATTACATTGTTGGCCTTCAAAAAGCTTTTCCAATCCGAGCTACTGAACTGACTGCCTTGATCTGAGTGAATCATAACTTGCTGCTGAGGCTTGCGTCGCCAAACAGCCATCAACATCGCGTCGATAGCCAGGTCGCTGCACATCCTTGGCTTCATTGACCAACCAATTACTTGGCGTGAGAACAGATCCAGCACTACCGCGAGGTAGAGCCACCCTTCATAGGTGCGGATGTAAGTGATATCTGTCACCCAGACCTTGTTCGGCTCACTTACCTTGAACTGCCGCGCGAGGTGGTTGGGCGAGGCCACTGTTGGTTTTCCACCATAGAACCCTGGACGCCGCCGATAGCCCGTTTGAGAACGCAGTCCCTCCGCCTGCATCAAGCGCCTGACTCGATTTCGGCCGCATTCCTCTCCCAGCTCACGCAGGTCATCGTGAATTTTGCGGTAGCCGTATACACCTCCGCTTTCC
>NZ_BCBH01000097.1:0-727 GCF_001320525.1 Pseudomonas sp. NBRC 111131
CGAAAGCGGAGGTGTGTACGGCTATCGCAAAATTCATGGTGACCTGCGTGAGCTGGGAGAGACATGCGGGCGAAATCGAGTCGGTCGTTTGATGCAAGCAGAGGGGTTGCGTTCGCAAACGGGTTATCGCCGTCGTCCTGGGTTTTATGGCGGAAAACCAACCGTGGCCTCGCCCAACCACCTTGCCCGGCAGTTCAAGGTCAGCGAGCCGAACAAGGTCTGGGTGACAGATATCACTTACATCCGCACCTATGAAGGATGGCTTTATCTGGCGGTAGTGCTGGATCTCTTCTCACGCCAAGTAATTGGTTGGTCAATGAAGCCAAGGATGTGCAGCGACCTTGCTATCGACGCGATGCTGATGGCCGTTTGGCGACGCAAGCCACAGCAGCAAGTGATGATTCACTCAGACCAAGGCAGTCAGTTCAGTAGCTCAGATTGGCAAAGCTTCCTTAAGGCCAACAATGTGGTCAGCAGCATGAGCCGACGGGGAAACTGCCACGACAATGCCGTAGCCGAGAGCTTTTTCCAGCTTTTGAAGCGGGAACGGGTTCGACGAAAGACCTACGCGACACGTGACGAAGCCCGGAGTGATATTTTCGATTACATCGAGATGTTCTATAACCCAAAACGTCGACACAGCAGTGCTATGCAGCTGTCTCCAGTAGAGTATGAGAAACGCTATTTCCTGAGCTTGGAGAGTGTCTAGGAAACCAGGGGCGATTCA
>NZ_BCBH01000098.1:0-710 GCF_001320525.1 Pseudomonas sp. NBRC 111131
GGGCGAAGTGCGCCCGGCAGCCGTAGTATCAAGGCAATGCTGCAAGAAGAGGGTGAACAAATCGGGCGGTTCAAGGTACGCAGCCTGATGCGTGAGCTGGCGTTGATCAGCAAGCAGCCAGGATCACATGCGTACAAAAAGGCCACAGTGGAGCGGCCAGATATTCCGAATATCTTGAACCGAGCGTTTGATGTCGAAGCGCCAAATCAGGTTTGGTGTGGCGACATCACCTATGTCTGGGCACAGGGCAAATGGCACTATCTGGCAGTTGTCCTGGATCTCTATGCACGCAGAGTAGTGGGCTGGGCCTTATCAGAAAAGCCGAACGCAGACCTCGTGGTCAAAGCGCTGGACGTGGCTTACGAACAACGCGGAAAGCCTCAAGGACTACTGTTTCACTCCGACCAGGGATCGCAATATGGCAGTCGTCAGTTCCGCCAGAGACTGTGGCGCTACCGCATGCGCCAGAGCATGAGCCGCCGAGGCAACTGCTGGGATAATGCACCGATGGAGCGAGTATTTCGCAGCTTGAAATCAGAGTGGATACCGACCACGGGCTACCTGACCGGGCAGCAAGCTCAACGAGACATTAGCCAGTACCTAATGGGCCACTACAACTGGATCCGACCCCATCACTTCAACGATGGACTGGCTCCGGCGAAAGCTGAAGAAAAACTCAAAACCGTGTCCGGGATGAGTTGACCACTACA
>NZ_BCBH01000099.1:0-680 GCF_001320525.1 Pseudomonas sp. NBRC 111131
AGCTGAGTGGACGCGCTCGTCAGACCCGCCTCTGTAGCTCCCACCCTTGCAGTAAGGGCCGACGTAGCAGCGGCATTGGTGGTGATGTCGGCCGCATTGACGCGTCCATTGTCGCGCCAGCCGGTCATGGTGCTGCCCAGCTCAAGCTGCAGACGATCCCATTCACACCAGCCCGTGGTGCTAGCCCCATTCAGCGGCCCACGAATACGGTAGATGATTCTTACCGAGGCAGTACCTGCCGGCGCTGGTGCTGAGGTCCGGCTGAAGCGCTGCCATGCCTCCGGAGCGATTGAAGCATTCTGCGAACTGGCGCCGTCCGTGCTGATGTTCGCCCCGCTGGCATCGCGCCACTGGAAGAATAACTGGGCGATCAGGCCATTGGTGGCCCGGAAATAGCTGGAGATCGTCAGAACCTGGCCCTCCGAAACCCCCGGCCACTTGGGCGTATCCTGCACCAGGTCGACATAGCTGCCGGCGTTCGGAAAGGTCAGGCCCAAGCGCAACGCCTTTCCTGCTGGATCAAGCGTGGACGGCACGAAAACAGACGTCAGGGTCGAGCCCGAATTCCCCAGCGCCCAGCCATCCGGCAGCCAAGCCGAAGTCGGGCTGACCACCTCCAGCGACGGGTTGTACAACAGGTTCTCGCCACCCACCTCCTTGAGTGACGTGTTGATATTGGT
>NZ_BCBH01000100.1:0-679 GCF_001320525.1 Pseudomonas sp. NBRC 111131
ATACTGCCCCACCGCGCTGCCAACCAGGCTGAACGTCAGCGCACCGACGCCGCCGCTGGCTGAGCCAACCAACGTGCCAGACGCCGTTTCCAGGGTCGAACCTGGATCGCTGCCGGTGACAGTGCCGGCCGCCAGGTCGTTGCCGTCTTTGATCAGGTCCAGCGCCTTCTCGTACACCGTGACGTCATGGTCCGCACAGGCGATCAGGCCGTTGTGCACGTTGATGGTAATGGTCGTGGTGCTCTCATCGCCATCGGCGTCGCGAATGGTGTAGACGAATGTTTCCAGCGCATCCCTGGGCGAAGCGATGGTCGGGTCGGAGTGGTATTCGGCGTTGCCATAGGCATCGATGGTCAGGTAGCCGTACTGCCCATGCACCTGGGTGTTCAACTGGCCAATGGCCGAGGTCGAGGTATCGCTGCCGGCACGCACGCCGACCACGTATTGGCCATCACCCCGGGTATCAGCACCGACCACATCATTGAGCATCACGTTGCCGCGTACCACATCGCCCTTACCAACACTCACATAGTCACAATGTGCCTGCGGAACATCGTCGACGATGGTGATGGTTACGGTGCTGGTGGTCCAGTTACCCACCGTATCCTCGACCCGATAGGTGAACGATTCAGTGACGGTATTGGCGCCATCATTGGCATGGGTCGGCGAATTCGCGGGA
>NZ_BCBH01000101.1:0-646 GCF_001320525.1 Pseudomonas sp. NBRC 111131
AGTGAGATCTCATCTTGAGGCAAGTTTCCCGCTTAGATGCTTTCAGCGGTTATCTCTTCCGAACATAGCTACCCGGCAATGCCACTGGCGTGACAACCGGAACACCAGAGGTTCGTCCACTCCGGTCCTCTCGTACTAGGAGCAGCCCCTCTCAAATCTCAAACGTCCACGGCAGATAGGGACCGAACTGTCTCACGACGTTCTAAACCCAGCTCGCGTACCACTTTAAATGGCGAACAGCCATACCCTTGGGACCGGCTTCAGCCCCAGGATGTGATGAGCCGACATCGAGGTGCCAAACACCGCCGTCGATATGAACTCTTGGGCGGTATCAGCCTGTTATCCCCGGAGTACCTTTTATCCGTTGAGCGATGGCCCTTCCATACAGAACCACCGGATCACTAAGACCTACTTTCGTACCTGCTCGACGTGTTTGTCTCGCAGTCAAGCGCGCTTTTGCCTTTATACTCTACGACCGATTTCCGACCGGTCTGAGCGCACCTTCGTACTCCTCCGTTACTCTTTGGGAGGAGACCGCCCCAGTCAAACTACCCACCATACACTGTCCTCGATCCGGATAACGGACCTGAGTTAGAACCTCAAAGTTGCCAGGGTGGTATTTCAAGGATGGCTCCATGAGAACTGG
>NZ_BCBH01000102.1:0-631 GCF_001320525.1 Pseudomonas sp. NBRC 111131
CAGGCGGAACCTTTTGTGGACTTGCATCTTGCACGCAGATTTACGGCGCGGATTGCAAAATGCACGACCGGCGGTGCTCGCATTTTTATGTAACTCATTGATTTATAAGGAAACAAGCGAAGCGGAAAAGCTGGCATAGCGCATGCAACTACCTTCATACCTGCCGCCAGGACATACGGCGCAGACCTTTCGAAAAACAGGAGTGACCCACATGAAGAAGTTCGCCATTGCTGCCGCTACTGCTACCGCTCTGACCCTGACCATGGCTAACGCGGCGTTTGCCCAACAGTCCACCCAGGCCCCGATGACGCTGGCGGCCGGTGAGGTGACCAAAGCCAAAGAAGCCACTTCCGATACCTGGATCACCACCAAGGTCAAATCGGACCTGTTGACCGAAAAGGGTATCCCGGGTTCTGACATCAAGGTCGAGACCAACAAGGGTGTGGTTTCGCTGTCTTCGACCACTGCCGTGACCGAGTCGCAAAAAGAGATGGCCATTGCCATCACCAAGAAAATCAAAGGCGTGAAGGCCGTATCGGCTGACGGCCTGAAAGCCGAATAAGGAATTTCCCGCCGGCCAGACGGATTTGGCCATCGTTGTACCAAGCCCCGGCCTCGGTCGGGGCTTTTC
>NZ_BCBH01000103.1:0-564 GCF_001320525.1 Pseudomonas sp. NBRC 111131
TTGTGGACTTCGAAGTACCACTGACTTCGGCCCCAAATAGCCCCGGCGATCTGGTCATCTCGGCCGACGGTTCCACCCTCACCGGTACCGCCCCGGCTGGCAGCCGCGTCGAGGTGCGCGATGCCAACGGTACGGTGATTGGCACCGTGGTGGCTGGCGCTGACGGCACGTTCAGCATCTCGCTCGTTCCGGCGCAAGCCAACGGTGAGCTGCTCGACGTGGTGGCAATCGATGGCAGCGGCGCTTCGTCCTTGCCCGCCCAGATCACCGCACCGGATATCACCGCCCCCGCCACGCCAAGCGAGCTCAGTGTCAGCGCTGACGGTAGCGTGGTCACCGGCCGTGCCGAACCTGGCAGCACCGTGCGCATCCTTGCTGCTGACGGCACCACTGTATTGGGCACGGCTGTAGTGGGCGCAAGTGGCGCCTTTAGCATCACCCTCAACCCACCGCAGGTTGATGGCGAGCAACTGCAAGTCACTGCAACCGATGCTGCGGGCAACACCTCCACCGCGGGCAACGTCACTGCACCGGATATCGATGGCGGCGACACCACCCCACCAG
>NZ_BCBH01000104.1:0-516 GCF_001320525.1 Pseudomonas sp. NBRC 111131
CCTGATCATTTCCGCCGATGGCAGCAGCATCAGCGGCACCGCCCCGGCAGGCAGCCGCGTCGAGGTGCGCGATGCCAACGGTACGGTGATCGGCACCGTGGTGGCTGGCGCTGACGGCACGTTCAGCATTCCGCTCGTCCCGGCGCAAGCCAACGGTGAGCTGCTCGACGTGGTGGCAATCGATGGCAGCGGCGCTTCGTCCCTGCCCGCCCAGGTCACTGCGCCCGATATCACGGCGCCAGCCGCTCCCGCCGATCTGGCGGTCAATGCCGATGGCACTGTCGTCAGCGGCCGCGCAGAGCCCGGCAGCACCGTGCGTGTGCTCGCTGCGGATGGCACCACTGTATTGGGGACCGCTGTAGTGGGCGCAAGTGGCGCCTTTAGCATCACCCTCAACCCACCGCAGGTTGATGGCGAACAGTTGCAGGTCACCGCAACCGATGCTGCGGGCAACACCTCCACCGCGGGCAACGTCACTGCACCGGATATCGATGGCGGTGACACCACCCCACCAAC
>NZ_BCBH01000105.1:0-506 GCF_001320525.1 Pseudomonas sp. NBRC 111131
TCGCGAATTCAACGGTACCGTTGGTGGCCGTTGAGGTCATGGCGTAAACGCGGAAGTAGACATACGCCTCAGCAGCCCCCGAGGGAGCAACGGCTGAGAACGTGGCGCGGCTACCCGCAATCGTCAGCGGAACCATCGTCGAGTTTGGCGCGCTGATCACAGTTCCAGAAGCGTTCAGCCACTGGATGAAAATGCGCATGCCGATATCGCTGTCACTTTTCCGGGCAAATACCGACGCCGTGACCGCTTGGCCGCTACTCACCTTGATCCGCTTGATTGCGGTGTTACGTAGCGACTTGTACTGCGCGGAACTGGTCAGGCCGGTGGCCACGATCCTCAGTGCCTTCTCACCACTGTTCAGCCATGATGTAACCAGGCTATCGGTCGTGGTAGCCGGGCCCTCGGTTTCCCATCCTTCAGGCGCCGCCCCCGCCACCTTGGTGAGGCTCGGGTTGTAGAATAGGTTCTCCCCGCCCACATCGCCGATAGCGTTGTCCAACTGGGTC
>NZ_BCBH01000106.1:0-506 GCF_001320525.1 Pseudomonas sp. NBRC 111131
CACTCAGCTGGATAACAGCATCGGCGATATCGGCGGGGAGAACTTGTTCTACAACCCGAGCTTCACCAAGGTGGCGGGTTCGGCGCCGGAAGGATGGGAAACCGAGGGTCCGGCTACCACGACCGATAGCCTGGTTACATCATGGCTGAACAGTGGTGAGAAGGCACTGAGGATCGTGGCCACCGGCCTGACCAGTTCCGCGCAGTACAAGTCGCTACGTAACACCGCAATCAAGCGGATCAAGGTGAGTAGCGGCCAAGCGGTCACGGCGTCGGTATTTGCCCGAAAAAGTGACAGCGATATCGGCATGCGCATTTTCATCCAGTGGCTGAACGCTTCTGGAACTGTGATCAGCGCGCCAAACTCCGTGATGATTCCCCTGACGATCACAGGTAGCCGTGTAACATTCTCGGCAGTAGCCCCCGCAAGCGCTGCTGAGGCGTATGTTTACTTCAGGGGGTACGCCATGACGGCCACGCCGACCGATGGGGCAGCGGAGTTTGCAC